>NZ_CBFHHE010000022.1:0-34987 GCF_965655635.1 Nereida sp. | reverse complement strand
CGATATGGGCGCTGATTTAACGTATGAGAATTTGCGCACTGAGGGCGGTGAGCCTGTTGCTGATCTGCGTGCGAAATACTCGCCCAGTATGCAGGGAATTGAGGTGCCGGCAGAACGCGCTGCGTCGATGATTGATGAGTATCCGGTGCTGTCTGTTGTGGCGAGCTTTGCCAGTGGCAAGACGTTTATGCCAGGTGTGAAAGAGCTGCGTGTGAAGGAAAGCGACCGTATCGATGCAATGGCCCAAGGGCTTCGCGCGTGCGGTGTGCAAGTGGATGAGGGTGATGATTGGTGGACTGTGCACGGTGGTGGCGTGGGTGGAAGCGCCAAAGGCGGTGCGACTGTTGAGAGCCGTTTGGACCACCGCATTGCGATGAGTTTCATGGTCCTTGGTATGGGCACACCGGAGCTCGTCCGGGTTGATGATGGTGGCCCGATTGCCACAAGCTTTCCTATTTTTGAGGCGCTGATGAACGGCCTTGGTGCCAAAGTGACGCGCGCGTGACCCTGACCGTTGCCATAGACGGACCAGCGGCCAGCGGTAAGGGCACGATCTCAAAACGTTTAGCCGCCGAGTTTGGTTTTGCCCATTTGGACACCGGCCTTTTGTACCGTGCTGTGGGGGCCAAAATGCTTGTAGGTGTTGAGCCGATCGAGGCCGCGCAAACTCTTGAAGCGGCTGATTTGACGCCAGAAAACCTGCGCACTGCAGAGGTGGCACAGGCGGCGTCCAAGGTGGCAACGATTGAACAAGTACGGGCCGCCTTGATTGATTTTCAGCGTGCGTTTGCAGCGCGCGCGGGCGGTGCTGTTTTGGATGGTCGTGACATTGGCACGGTGATTTGCCCTGATGCGCAGGTGAAATTATTCGTTACAGCCAGTGCTGAAGTCCGCGCTGAACGGCGGTATCTCGAGCTGGCTGGCAAGGGGCATGACGTGACCCGCGACGGTGTGCTAGCAGATGTGGTTGAGCGTGATCGCCGTGACAGCGAACGTGCTGTTGCACCGATGAAGCCGGCAGAAGGTGCTGTGGTGATTGATACGTCCGCATTAGATATTGAGGCGGCCGTTGCACGTGCAAGCCAATTTATCCGTGCGGCGATAAAGACTTAAACCTCACTATTTATTTGTTATGCTCACCTTGTTGCCTGCGTTCAGAGTGTGGGCACGAAACTTGTGCGAGATAAATGGAGCCCGTGCCCAATGTCTGATTTGAAGATTACATGCCCTAAGTGCAACAGTGAAATTGAGCTGACTGAAAGTCTGGCAGGCCCCATGATGGCAGACTTGAAGGCGCAATTTGCGGCTCAATTAGAGGCAAAGCGGCATGAGACGGAGCAAGCGGTTAAGGCCGCGGAACTGCGTGCCAAAGCGGCTGCAGAGCAAGCAGGCAAGCAGAACGCGCAAGAACTGGCAGAGCTGTTGGCGGACCGAGAGGCAAAGCTGACTGAAGCGCAGGCTGCGCAAGCAGCGGCCATGAAACGTGAGCGAGAGTTGGCGGATAAAGAGGCTGAAATTGAGCTGACCATTCAAAAGCAGCTGGCGGTTGAGCGTGAGACTTTACGTACCAAGCTGGCAGTTGAGGCTGAACAGAAGGCGGCTTTGCGCATTAGTGAGCAGAGCCAAACGATTGAGGGGCTGACCCGCAAGATCGAAGAGCTGCAACAGCGCGCGACCCAAGGCAGTATGCAGACCCAAGGCGAAGCAGCCGAGCTGGTTTTGGAAGATATGCTGGGTACGGCATTCCCGTTAGACGTGTTGGAACCCGTTGGTAAAGGTGTCAGCGGGGCTGATGTGGCTCAAGTGGTTGGTGATGGCCGCGGTGGCGAAGCCGGCACAATCCTTTGGGAGAGCAAGCGGACCAAAAATTGGTCGCCTGCGTGGTTGGCTAAGTTGCGGGAGGATCAGCGCAAGGCCGGTGCGCATATTGCCGTGCTGGTGTCCACCGCATTGCCAGATGGTGTGCAAAGCTTTGATCTAATTGATGGTATCTGGATCTGTGGTCCCAGTTTTGCGGTGCCGCTTGCCCGGTCTTTGCGGCAAGGTCTGTTAGATGTGTCCACAGCAAAGGGCCTTAAGGTTGGGCAGCAAAGCAAGATGGAGCTTGTCTATGACTATCTGACAGGGACGCAGTTTAAGCAGCGGATTGAAGCGGTCCACGAGCGGTTCTCGGTCATGGAGGACGCTCTACGCAAAGAGCGGATATTCATGGAGAAGCAATGGGCGCTTCGCCAAAAACAACTAGAGCTTGTGCAAAGCTCAATGATTGGGGTTGGCGCAGACCTGAAAGCGATTGCCGGCGCATCCATGCCAGAGATTGATGGCTTGGATATGGCGGTTATTGGAAATAACGCTACGTAAACAACCTTTGGTTGAAAATCTTTAGTTTCAAAATGCTATCATAGGACTTCGTACCTTGACGCTCGCGTCAAGCCGAGTAGGTGAGCGGCACTAACTAGTTTACTATCTATCAAAACGAGATTCCCAATGGGTGCTTTTGTGCGCGTCTTTTGTGCTGCCCTCTACTCGGGCGACGCCTGTACGGCCGCCGACTTCCTTAAATTGCCTAATGCGATGTTTCATAATGGCGCTATGCGGGTGAATAACTCGCATGCGGAGACGCGCAATATGATCGAGACGTTACAAGCCGCTTACGCGAAATTGGGGCCTTTTCGTCACGACGCACAGATATTTCATCAAGCTGCTGAAACAGACACGCGGACAGCAGTTTCTCTTGAGACAGATTTTTTTGCGCCCGATGGTACAGTTTTGGGCAAAGCCAATTGTGAATTTTGGGTCGAACAAACAACGCTGGGGCCGAAAATTGCGATGGTTGAGATTATAGCATCATTGCTACCCACGGATGTTATCGACAATCAGGTCATTGGTACGTGTGGGGAACTACAGCAAGCAGCCCTTGATTAGCAAGGGAATCTTGCTTATACGCGCGCTTGTCAAAGCGCCGAAACAGATGCGGACATGAGATTTGAGCAGGGTAGTTTGCACCGGCTCTGATGTTTTCGTGGTCCAGCTGTTTTGAGGATTTGGCCAAATTCATCCAAAGACCGGCGGAGACAACCGCACGGCCAGAAAACTTTTAAAAAGGACGTTAACGCCACATGGCTAACACAATGGAAGAGTTCGAAGCACTCTTGAACGAAAGCTTCGAGATAGACACTCCCGATGAGGGAACAGTCGTCAAAGGCAAGGTCATTGCGATTGAAGCAGGCCAAGCCATCATCGACGTAGGCTACAAAATGGAAGGCCGCGTTGAGCTTAAAGAATTCGCAAACCCAGGCGAAGCTCCCGAAATCGCAGTTGGCGATGAAGTAGAAGTCTTCTTGCGCTCTGCTGAGAACGCCCGCGGCGAAGCAGTTATCTCACGTGAGATGGCCCGCCGCGAAGAAGCATGGGACCGTCTGGAAAAAGCATACGCCGCAGAAGAGCGCGTCGAAGGTGCTATCTTTGGTCGCGTCAAAGGCGGCTTCACAGTGGACCTTGGCGGCGCAGTTGCGTTCTTGCCTGGCTCACAAGTTGACGTGCGCCCCGTGCGTGACGCTGGCCCGCTGATGGGTCTCAAGCAGCCGTTCCAAATCCTTAAGATGGACCGCCGCCGTGGTAACATCGTTGTGTCGCGCCGTGCGATCCTCGAAGAATCCCGTGCCGAACAGCGCGCTGAAGTCATCGGCAACTTGGCCGAAGGCCAAACTGTTGACGGTGTGGTCAAGAACATCACCGAATACGGTGCGTTCGTTGATCTGGGCGGTGTTGACGGTCTGTTGCACGTTACTGATATGGCATGGCGCCGCGTTAACCACCCGTCAGAAATCCTGACGATTGGCGAAACGATCAAAGTCCAGGTCATCAAGATCAACAAAGAAACACACCGCATCAGCCTCGGCATGAAGCAGTTGCAAGAAGACCCATGGGATATCGTTGCAGCGAAATACCCACTGGATTCTGTGCACATAGGTCGCGTCACCAACATCACGGACTACGGTTCGTTTGTTGAGCTGGAGCCGGGTGTTGAAGGTCTCGTTCACGTGTCTGAAATGTCTTGGACCAAAAAGAATGTACACCCAGGCAAAATCGTTTCCACCAGCCAAGAAGTCGAAGTCATGGTTCTGGAAATCGACGGTGCAAAACGCCGTGTGTCGCTTGGTCTCAAGCAAACACAGCGCAACCCATGGGAAGTATTTGCTGAGCAATTCCCAGTTGGCACAGAAGTCGAAGGCGACGTCAAAAACATCACCGAATTCGGTCTGTTCATCGGTCTCGAAGGCGATATCGACGGCATGGTTCACTTGTCAGATTTGACATGGGAAGGCCGCGGCGAAGACGTGATTGGCGATTACCAAAAAGGCGACACTGTTCAGGCTGTTGTTACTGAAGTCGACGTTGAGAAAGAGCGCATCAGCTTGTCTGTAAAAGCGATTGGCGGTGACAAATTCGCAGAAGCAGTTGGCGGCGTATCACGCGGTGCGATTGTAACTGTTGAAGTGACCTCCATCGAAGACGGCGGCATCGAAGTGACTTACGAAGGTATGAAAGCTTTTATCCGTCGCTCTGATTTGTCACGTGACCGTGCCGAGCAACGTCCAGAGCGCTTCAGCGTTGGTGACAAAGTTGACGCCCGCGTAACAAACATGGATGCGAAAACACGTCGCTTGGGTCTGTCGATCAAAGCACGTGAGATTGCAGAAGAAAAAGAAGCAGTTGAGCAGTACGGTTCCTCGGATTCCGGTGCATCGCTTGGCGATATCTTGGGCGCAGCACTTAAGTCTGACGACTAATCTGCCGCTTCTAATTCGTTAATGAAGGCCCCGCATGTTGATCATGCGGGGCCTTTTTTGTTTCGAATCGGGGAACTGCTGATTTGTGGTGGTGATTGGGTTTGAGCCAAGCTGATCCGAAATACGCGCCTTCTTTTGTCGTTTGGTGGTTAAAAACCTGTCAAATTTGACCTAAATTGCATGCTCGATGCTGCAACGGCTTGTTTTCTAGCGATTTTCTCCGCCTAATGTTGGAGCGTTCAGGCGTGAGTAACTAGACTAAAGGGGCCGCGACATGATCCGGAGCGAACTGATCCAAAAGATTGCTGATGAAAATCCGCACCTTTACCAGCGCGACGTTGAGAAAATCGTGAATACGATCTTTGAAGAGATCATTGATGCAATGTCTCGGGGTGACCGAGTTGAGTTGCGTGGTTTTGGGGCGTTTTCCGTCAAGAAACGTGATGCTCGCCAGGGGCGAAACCCGCGTACGGGCGAGGCTGTTTCGGTTGACGAAAAGCACGTTCCGTTCTTTAAGACCGGAAAGCTGTTGCGTGAGCGTTTGAACGACTAACCGCGGCGCTTTTGCAGAGTTAAGGAGCAGAGTATGCGCTACATTCGGCACGGCATTATTGGTGCGATCGCGGTTGTGTTGATTGTGGTCGCCCTTGCGAACCGAGGTGTGGTCACATTGCGCGTTCTGCCACAAGAACTCGCCGAATTAATCGGTGCGCCGCTGTTGGCGCGCTCAGTTGATCTGCCCCTGTTTCTAGTCATTTTTGGTGGTATTGCAGCCGGCGTTTTGCTGGGTTTTGTGTGGGAGTGGATGCGCGAGCATAAGATCCGTGCAGCCAAAGCGACGACTGAACGCGAGATGAAGTCTCTTGAGCGTGAAATACGCCGTCTAAAAGGGAAACAAAACGAGGGCAAAGATGAGGTCCTCGCGTTGCTGGATGACGCTAGCTAACCCATGGCACCTTTGATCCGAACAAAATTTTGCGGCCTAAGCCGTCCCGAAGACGTCACTGCAGCAGCCGATGCTGGTGCGGCATATGTTGGTTTTGTCTTTTTCCCCAAAAGCCCCCGCAACGTGAGCATTGAACAAGCCGCAGCTTTGGCCGTTACGGTGCCCGTTGGGATTGCGAAGGTTGCTTTGGTCGTAAACGCGAGTGATGCTGAGCTAGACGCAATTGTTGAGGCTGTGCCCTTGGATATGTTGCAGCTGCACGGCGCGGAGAGTGTTGAGCGGGTGCGCGAAGTGCGCGCGCGCTACGGCCTGCCAGTTATGAAGGCTGTTGGTGTGGCGGATGCGGATGATCTGCCTGCGCTAGATGCCTATGCGATGGCCGCTGATCAGCTTTTAATTGATGCCAAGCCGCCTAAAAATGCTGATTTGCCTGGTGGCAATGGTCTTTCGTTTGATTGGCGTCTTATTGCGGGCAAATCTTGGCCTGTACCGTGGATGCTGGCCGGGGGTCTTACCCCTGATAATGCAGCTGAGGCTGTGGCCATGACAGGCGCGCGCCAGCTGGATGTGTCCTCAGGGGTTGAGGCAATTGTCGGCGTGAAAGACGGAGCATTAATGACAGCCTTTGCTGAAGCCGCCAACCGCGGAATATTCTGAAACAACGCGTGTCAGACCGCGTTCTCTTCCAATACTTCTATAGGAACGATTTCCAACGCGCGCTGGTGGGTCGCCTCAAGGTGTACTTTGGGGGCACAACCTTCGTGGTGGGCCTGCAAAAAGCGCGTCGCGCATAGGCACCAGCTGTCACCTGCTTTTAAGCCCACGAACCCGTACTGCGGGCGCGGCGTGCTAAGATCGTTACCGACGTATTTGGAAAAAGCGAGGAATTCGTCAGTCATGATTGCGCAGACTGTGTGGCTGCCTTGATCGGCGTCACGGGTGTTGCAAAAGCCGTCGCGGAAAAAGCCAGTTACGGGGTCCGTGCCGCAGATCAGCAATTCGGTTCCGCGCACGTTGATGCTGTCGTCTTTTTGCATGAAGCGCCTCTTATTGGTTGACCAGCTGCCGGAGCACGGCCACGTTTCGATCAAACACACCCTCTTCACGAAAACCGCGGTGTGCGCCGTTCAGCGCGATCACAGTTTGTGTGTTGCGATTGATGTAGATGTATTGACCGTAAATGCCACGGGCCATGAATTCCCCTTCTTGGGCATCGGCGGGGATCCACCATTGATAGCCGTATTGAATGGCGCCGGATTTTGTCTTGGCAAGTGGCACAGTTGATTTGCGCAGCCAATCCGCCGGTACAATTTGGCGTCCGCTGTATCTGCCATCCTGCAATACCATCTGGCCAAAGCGCGCGTAGTCCCGTGTGCGCATGTTCAGACCACCCAAGACAAACGCAGTCCCATAGCCGTCTGTGACGTAATAAGGTGACGCCTCTAGCCCGAGTGGAGCAACAACTTTTTCAGACAGCAGGGCAGGGATGCTTTTGCCAGTCGCACCGCGCAGGATCATCCCCAAAACATGGGTGTCGATGCTGACGTATTCCCAAGCACTGCCAGCAGGTTGGAACGTTTCCGTCAGATCAGCGGTAAACGCATCCATTGAACGGCCCAACGCCAAGACACGGCCCATTTTGTTGATGTCGCTCGACGGGTCGAGGTAGTCCTCATCAAAAGTCACGCCACTCGACATCAAAAGTACATCTTCGATGCTGGCTCCCGCATAGGCACTGTCCATAAGGGAAGGCGCATATTCAATGACGGGGTCATTGATGCTGTCGATCGCGCCTTCATCAAGTGCGATGCCCATAAGCACAGATATGAATGACTTAGCCACAGACCAGCTGATCCGTAGGTCTTCTGCGGTGGTGTCTTTGTAGTAACTTTCGTGGCGCAGCTGGCCGTTTTGCAGCACGACTATCGCGGTGACATCCGCCTGCTCGACCCAGTCTTGTTGCTCGGGCGTTAGACTTAAAGGCGCACCTTTGGCCAACTCGGACACTGGGCCATCGCCACGTGAAACCTCTTCATGCAAAAAGGCGACGTCCATGTTGGAAAAGTTGTGTGTAATCCGGTCCGCATCAAAGAGCGAATTAACGGCGAGTAAGCGCGCGATGCGGTCCTGATGATAAAGTGCAAGGGTGCCCACCCCAAGCAAAACAACAATCATGATGCGGATAAATCGTTTCATAAGCAGCGCCCTCCCAAACTCTGTCTATGCACCAAGCGTAACCGCAACAGGCCGTGTGCTGCTAGCGGAACTTGTCCATCAGCTTCTGCATTGCCGTACGGTCATCTTCCTTTGGGGGTGTTAGCTCGGCTGCAGGAGCGATTTTGGCATTTGGGCCTTTGGTGCCGGTCGATGGTCGGGCGGGGGCTGCGCGTAGGGCCACGGCGTTTAGAAACTTTGCGGTGTCGCCTTCCGCAAGATGTGCAGCCCCGTCACCGATGCCGCGTAGCACGTCATCGAGCCAGTTTTGGTCTGCCTTTGCGAAGTCATTCAAGACATACGACGGCACTTTGTCTTTGTGCCCGGGATGCCCCACACCAAGCCGCACACGGTCGTAGTTGGGAGAAATATGCGCATGGATTGAGCGCAGACCGTTATGGCCCGCATGGCCACCGCCTGTTTTGACGCGTACTTTTGCAGGGGCGAGGTCAATTTCGTCGTGAAAGACGATCACATCCGTGCTGTCGAGTTTGTAAAAGTCTAGCGCCGCACGCAACGACTGACCCGAGTTGTTCATGAATGTCTCGGGTTTGAGAAGCAGAACCTTCTCTCGGCCCAATCGCCCCTCACTGATCTGGCCCCGAAACTTTGCTTTCCACGGACCAAAGCCGTGGTCCGAAGCGATCTGCTCAAGCGCCATGAAGCCAATGTTGTGGCGGTTCTTGGCATATTTTTGCCCTGGGTTTCCGAGGCCTACAAAGAGTTTCATAAGGGGCGCCTTTGGTCACTGTTGTTGCGCTGTTTTAGCCCAAGCTCTGCACAAAACAAAAGGGCCACGCAGTAATTGCATGGCCCTTCATGTAGGTTTGCAAGAGTGCTGCAGATTATTCTGCAGCTGCCTCTTCGCCTTCTTCAGCATCGTCATCGGAAGATGAAGCAAGACCGGATGGCGCTTGGATGTTTGCAATCACAAAGTCACGGTCGATTGTTGCTTTGCAACCTTCTGGCAGATTGATCTGCGAGATTGTCAGCGTATCGCCGATTTCCATGTTTGCGATGTCTGCAGTGATGCTCTTAGGGATATCACCGGCAGTAACAATCAGCTCAACTTCAGGGCGCACAACTGTAAGCACGCCACCTTTTTTGATGCCTTTACATGTGTCTTCGTTTTCGAAATTCACTGGGATGTAGAGAGCAATCTTTGTGGTACGCTTCAGACGCATGAAGTCGACGTGTGTCGGCAGGTCTTTGATAACGTCACGCTGTACGTCGCGGCAGATAACGCGAACGTCTTCTTGGCCTTCGCACTTGAGGTTGAAAAGTGTCGACTTAAAACGACCGGCTTTCAACTTCTTCAACAGCTCGTTGAATGGGATTTGAATTGCAACTGGGTCTGTGTCGCCGCCGAAAACGATGCCCGGAACCAAACCTGCACGACGTGCAGCGCGAGCGGCCCCCTTGCCTGTCCCCGCGCGGTTCTGGACGATAAGATCTGGGATCTGATCTGCCATGATATTTCTCCAATAAATAAAGGGGCCCGCCTCCAAGGGTGCGGTGCCCGATGAAGCCGCGCTTTTGCGGCGAATCTGGGTGAAAGTCAAAGGGTTTTTAGGCCGCGCGGCCAGTGATCGCTTGTGTGCACGAGGAACTCGTGCGAACGCTTTGCCCAATGAACGTGTACCGTGACATATACGACAGCCGCAAGACGCTGCTTGGTTTTGGCTCAATGGGTATTTTGTGGGGTGCGTTTGCGGCGTTTATCCCACGTGTGAAAGCCCAAATTGATGTAAGCGATGCGACGTTTGGATTGATAATTTCATGCGCTGCGTTGGGGCTTTTGGCTGCGATGGCCGCTGCACCAACACTTGATCGCCGCTTGCGCCGCTTTGCGATGCCAGCCGCAATCGCTGCTTTGGCGACCGCGTATCTGGGCCTTGGGACGGTGAGCACTGCCGTGGGCTTTACGACTGTTATGTTTGTGGTGGCTTTTGCGTCAGGGCTTGCTGATATCGTTATCAACGCCCGCATTTCCGAGACTGAAGCCCGCACAGGGCGCTCTTTGATGAACCTTAATCATGCTGGGTTTTCTGTGGCCTATGCGTGCGGTGGGATCGTTACAGGCTTCGCACGCGAGGCTGATTGGCAGACGTGGGTCGTTTTCGCGTTGCTGGCGGTGGTCGTCTACGTGGCGTGCATCAAGATGCCGATGCGTACGGCGTCCGAGACGGAACCGGATGCGCCCAAAGGTGGGCGTTTGCCAGTTGGGGTAATCGTGTGGGGCGGTATCATTGTGTTGATCGCCTTTGAGACAGAAGGCGCTTCCGAGGCGTGGTCGGCGCTGCATGTTGAGCGCACTTTAGGCGGTGGCGCTGCCGAAGGCGCGTTCGGGCCCGCGATGCTTGGTCTGACCATGGCTGTTGGACGCTTTTCCGGGCATCTGATTTCAGGGCGCGTTAGCGGGATGAAAATCATCGTGGCCGCATCGATGTTCGCAGCTATTGGCGCGTGGTTGGCCGCAGCCGCAACCAGCCCAAACATGGCCTACATTGGCTTTGGCATTCTGGGCTTAGGAATTTCCGTGATCGCCCCAACGGCCCTTAATATTGTCGGTGAATGGGTTGGTATTGCTGATCGAACTTTGGTGATCGCACGCGTTTCAATTATCGGTTTTGCAGGGTTTTTCCTTGGGCCGCCGGTGATTGGTTTGTTGGCAGAATACCACGGGCTTCGGGTCGCGTTTGCTACTGTTGGATGCTTTTTGCTGATGATTTTGCCCGCAACACTGATGCTCAAACGGCAAGGTCCTAAGGCCTGAGTTATCACGCCGCGCTGGATAGCTGTTACCTACAGCGCAGATGCCCATCAGCTGCTATCACCTGATCGTAAAGGGCGAAATCTTCTGGCCAAGCTGCGCGCACGTCTGCCTCGGTCTGGGGGATTTCTTCAATCAGCAGCGGACGCGACACATTCACAGTTGGGAAATTAAAGCTGGTCTCAAAACGCTCATCCAGAAACCGTCGTAGAACCGGCTGTGCTTCATAGGCAAAAAAGTGATCCACAAGCACCGTCCCATTATTTGCGCTTAGAAAGTTGATCTGTCTGCCAACGGCACCGAGGGGCGGTTGCGGGCTTTGCAAAGCTGCGCGGGCAAAATCATGGAACGATACCCCATCGGTCGAGCGCGGGTTATCTTTGGGCAGGCGCACGCGGTACCGATACCAACTGCGCAGCCAGTCCATCGGCTCGCGGATCACGGCAATTACTTCGTTCGTTTCGTTCAGGGAGGCCTTCAAAAAGGGTGCGACGCGGTTATGATAAAAGCGTGCGCTCTGGTGCTTGCGGCGTCCGCTGAACCGAATGTCTGCGAGATTGCCCAATGTCTGTTCAACCGCGGTTGAGCCCGTTTTGGGCGTTGCGAGATAGACCAGACCATTTTGGGACAATATCAACACATGGTAAAGCTAGCCCGTTTGCACGGGCTAGGCCAGTGATCAGTTTTGTTGCCAAGCGCCCTCAAAGCCCTCTGGAACAAGCAAGATATCCCGGTCCAACTCATCAATGGTCCGTCGCCCGCACAGCGCCATTGTGATGTCCAGTTCCTTGCGGATTACGTCCAGTGCCATGGTCACGCCTTGCTGCCCCATTGCGCCGAGCCCATAAATATATGCCCGTCCAATCATTGTGCCTGATGCGCCAAGCGCGATTGCTTTAAGCACGTCCTGACCCGAGCGGATGCCACTATCTAGCATCACTTCGATCTCGCCGCCGACGGCCTGCATAATGCTGGGAAGCACACGAATAGAGGACAACGCGCCATCAAGCTGACGGCCGCCGTGGTTTGAAACCACGATTGCATCTGCTCCAACTTTGACGGCCATTTTGGCGTCCTCTGCGTCAAGAATACCCTTCAGGATTGTCCTGCCATCCCATTTTTCAATCAGCTTGGCGACTTTCGACCAATCCAGCGCAGGGTCAAACTGTTCGGCAGTCCACGAGCTGAGCGATGACGTATCGCTGATGCCTTCGACGTGCCCGACGATATTGCCAAAGTTGCGGCGTTTGGCGCTTAGCATCTCAATGCCCCAGCCCCATTTGGTCGCAAGGTTTGCAATGGTTTTGGCGGTCAGTTTGGGCGGCGCAGACAGCCCATTTTTGAGGTCTTTGTGACGCTGACCCAAGATTTGTAGATCAAGAGTAATCACAAGCGCCGAGCATTTTGCAGCCTTCGCGCGGGCGATCAGCCTGTCCACATAGTCCTCGTCTTTCATTGTGTATAGCTGGAACCAAAATGGTGCAGTCGTTGCTTCCGCGACATCTTCGATGCTGTTGATTGACATTGTCGACAGTGTGTATGGCACGCCGAATTTTTCGGCTGCACGGGCGGCTTTAATCTCGCCGTCTGCGTGCTGCATTCCAGTCAGACCAACGGGGGCAAGAGCGACTGGCATAGCCACATCTTGGCCTACCATAGTGCTTGAAGTGCTGCGGCCTGTCATATCAACAGCCACACGTTGGCGCAGGCGAATTTGGTCAAAATCCGTGGTGTTTTCACGGAACGTTTGCTCGGTCCAGCTACCGGATTCAGCGTAATCGTAGAACATGCGCGGCACGCGGCGCTCGTGGATTTTCTTCAGGTCGCCGATGTTGGTGATCACAGCCATAGCTCGCTCCGTGTAAAATTGGTAAACAATGATTACCAACGGCGCCAAACTCAGGCAAGCGATTGTTGCTTTCGCTGACGGGGCGGGGCAGCTAAGTGTGGAGCGGATTTAGCTCAAGCAGAAACGCGGCGGAGATGTCATGGCGATCATCTTGTTTAATAAGCCTTTTGATGTGCTTTCACAGTTCACGGACCTGAAGTCCCCAAGTCCCCGCGCAACTCTGTCTGATTATATTGATGTACCCGCCGTTTATCCCGCTGGCCGTTTGGATCGTGATAGTGAAGGTTTGATGGTGCTGACGGATGATGGGCGTTTGCAGGCGCGTTTGACACAACCGCGCAGCGAGACCCCCAAAACATACTGGGCACAGGTTGAGGGCACGCCAACGTCCGACCAGCTTGATGCCTTGCGCGCAGGTATCACCCTTAAGGATGGGCCGACCCGACCGGCAAAAGTTGAGGTGTTTGAGCCCGAAATCTGGCCCCGCGTGCCGCCGATACGTGTACGCAAATCGATACCTGATACGTGGATCAAATTGACGATCACCGAAGGGCGCAATCGCCAAGTACGCCGCATGACCGCTCACGTTGGTTTGCCGTGTCTGCGCCTTGTGCGTCATAGCGTAGGTGACTGGACAGTCGACGGCATTGAGATTGGAACGTGGCGGTACGCTTGAAGTGCGCCCGCTTGCGGGGTAAGCCGCTTGCAACTGTGACATGAGGAGCGCCGCTATGGGCTTTAAGATGGGTATTGTTGGATTGCCGAACGTCGGGAAATCCACACTTTTCAACGCGTTGACCAAAACGGCTGCGGCTCAGGCTGCGAACTTCCCGTTTTGCACGATTGAGCCGAACGTGGGTGAAGTTGGTGTGCCCGATGCACGCCTTGATAAGCTGGCCGCAATTGCCAGTTCCAAGGAAATTATCCCGACCCGTATGACCTTTGTGGACATCGCGGGTTTGGTGAAAGGCGCCTCAAAAGGTGAGGGGTTGGGCAACCAGTTCTTGGCCAACATCCGCGAAGTTGACGCGATTGCGCATGTGTTGCGCTGTTTTGAAGACGGTGACGTGACCCACGTTGAAGGGCGCGTTGATCCGGTGGTGGATGCAGAAACTATTGAGACAGAACTCATGCTTGCCGATATGGAAAGCATCGAGAAACGTCTGCAAAACATTACCCGCAAAGTGCGCGGCGGTGATAAAGAAGCTGTGCAGCAAGAGCGCCTTTTGAAAGTCGCGGCGGAGTGTCTTGAAAACGGAAAACCACTGCGTGTGGTTGAGGTGGATGAAGACGATGCAAAAGCATGGAAGCTGCTGCAATTGCTGACCACGAAACCTGTGCTTTATGTGTGTAATGTCGGCGAGGCCGAGAGTGTTGAGGGCAACGCACACTCTGCCAAAGTTGCCGAAATGGCAGCTGCCCAAGGTAACAGTCACGTTGTTATTTCAGCCCAGATTGAGGAAGAAATCAGCCAGCTTGACGCAGATGAAGCGGCGATGTTCCTTGATGAAATGGGGCTTGCTGAGGCGGGTCTCGACCGTTTGATCCGCGCGGGCTACGAGTTACTGCACCTTGAGACATATTTCACAGTGGGCCCAAAAGAAGCGCGCGCTTGGACCATCAAAGCGGGTACATCAGCGCCGAAAGCAGCTGGCGTAATTCACGGTGACTTCGAGAAAGGGTTCATTCGCGCAGAGACAATCGCCTATGACGATTTTGTCGCTCTGGGCGGAGAGCAGCCATGTAAAGAAGCAGGCAAGATGCGCGCTGAAGGGAAGGGCTACACCGTCAAAGACGGCGATGTCCTTCACTTCTTGTTTAACACTTAAGCGGTCAATTCATTGCGCCAAGGTGGGTTTGCCCCTTGGCGCGTTACCGTAATTGCCGCGACTGATGCGGCGAACTGCGCAGCTTCGCTTGCTTGCTCCACGCTTAGGATTGCAATTTTTTCGGGTGACAGCAGGTCATTATCTGCAAGATTGGCCAAGAACCCTGCGTTGAACGAGTCTCCCGCGCCAACAGTATCGGCCACGGTGACTTTTTGTGCTGCGACAGTGACAGGTGCATCAGCCCCCTTGAGATAGATCAACGCGCCATCACCGCCTAGGGTTATGATCACAACTGATGGACCACGTCCGAGCAGCGCGCGCGTTTTTTCTTCAAGGCTGGCGTCACTTTGGTCGATCCAGTCAAGATCTTCGTCAGACACCTTCACGATATCGACTCGTTCAAAAGCATCGGTCAAAACTGCGCGGTACTGCATCTCATCGGCAATAAAAGCGGGGCGGATGTTCGGGTCAATCATGACGACGCGGCCTTCGGAGTTTTGCGCCAGCGTCTCAAGATAGAATTCCTGACAGGGCAGGGTGGCGAGGCTGATGCCCCCAAAATACAGAGCGTGGCATCCCTTGGGCAATGTCACAGCGTCAGCGCGCGTCAACATCCGGCCAGCCGTGTTTTCGTCGTAAAAGGCGTAGCTTGCATGACCGTTAACCAGCTTTACAAACGCCAAAGTCGTGGGCAGGTCTGATCGCATGAGGTGATCGGTTGCGACATTGCTGTGTTCAAGCCCTTGTACCAATTGTTCGCCGAACAGGTCATTTGAAATGCCGGACACCAATGCACATTCAATCCCGAGGCGGCCCATGGCGACGGCCGTGTTGAAAACTGCACCACCGCTGCGCGGCACATAACTGCTTTCGCCGTTTGCCAGCGTTTCTGGAACCATATCGATCAGCGCTTCACCACAACAAATTATCATAACACATCCTGTTAATTGCTTGCGGCTAAGTAGCTTGCTTTCGCAGGTAGGGTCAAAGCATAAACGCAGTATCATAACGGCAAGGTTGCAGCATGCGGTCCGCGCCTGTGAAATTCTGCGCGCAACGACGATAATCTGGCAATTACCCCTTGTTTCCCCACCCCCCTGCCGCTAGGACGGTCAGCGGAGACGTGGCCGAGTGGTCGAAGGCGCTCCCCTGCTAAGGGAGTAGGCCCGGAAGGGTCTCGAGGGTTCGAATCCCTTCGTCTCCGCCATACCTCATTTATGACCATATAATCTCTAAAAATAAGGGGTTTCTTGAGTGGCGTAGAATGAAGTACCACACACGATTACCACACACGCCAACCATCCACGCCACTTTCGTTGCTTGACGTAGATCACACCTACTCCCTTAGCAGGGGAGCGCCTTCGACCATTCGGTCTCTTTATGTTGGCTCGCCGACAGCCTGTTTAGGTACATTCAAACTCGTCATTTAGTTTTGGCACTCTATGTATTTTGTTAGACAGATAGAGAGTGGCCTTAACATGAAGCCTAATACCAGCTTTGAGCTAACTGTAAGTGACATAGAGGTTATTGAGACGAGCCTTCGCAAAACACTCAGCAGTTTAGCTGAACAGAGGCTGATGCACGTACAGAGTTCAATCAAGCCTGAACATGAGATCAAGAGCGTTGGTGTTGTTGATGAGGCTATTTCGGAAGTTAACAATCTTTTAGGTCGACTGCATGAGCAGAAAGAGTGGTTCAGACCTCAAGGTCAGCTATACATCGGTGGTTGATCACTCGGTTTGGTTGCTTACCACCAATCAGTTTAACGATTTGTCGTGCGTCTGAATAAAGTTTATTCTTGGCTCGACTTTTAGAAAGGAAGTAAGGTGAGCGGACAGCGTCGATGGATGAAGGTTTGGGCAAGAACTGTAGGGATGCCTGTTGGCGTTACAGATAGCGACAAGCCTGAGTTTCTACCAATCAAGCAATCGGACGTTGCCTAAGCTCTAGCTTTCCGAACCTTCTGGATTGCCCGTCATGTAGTGACTTGTCTGATGATTATAGCTGGTAATGGCAGGGCGCTTGGTTGGTGGTGAATTGGGATAGGTTCTAAGGATTGCCATATTGGGCGCCAAAGATTATTGGTATTGCTGCACAGAAACTTTTCTGACTGGTTAAGATCAACAGCAAGGTCTAAATGATTAGTAACTGAGTTGTTCTTCTATTACCCGTTGCAGTTTCGGTGACATTGGCCTCATTGGCGCTCCCCAAGTACCAATAACCTGACCTTCTGAACCAATTAGTATTTTGTTAAAGTTCCACTTAGGAGTGAAGTTGGTGATGGCCTCAACTTCTTTGAAGAATGGGTGAGCTTCCCCGCCTTTGACGTGCAAAGTTATACTCATCGGCATATCAGTTGCATAATTGAGTTCACAAAACTCTTTCACCTCATTATCGCTGCCTAGTTCCTGATTAAAGTCATTCGATGGGACAGCGAGTATTTCAAAGCCTTGGTCACGATACTCTTCGTATAGCTTTTGTAGCCCTTCAAGCTGTTTGGTGTAGCCGCACAGGGATGCGGTATTCACAACTAAGTAGGGCTTCCCTTTCCATTGAGACGTGTCAACTTCGCCGCCGTCAATCGACGGGAACTTATAATAGCTTACCGTGTTCGCAATGACGGTAGAAGGCATCAAGCATAGAGTTGTAGCCATTAAGCCAGCGACCAAGTGACTTGATAGTCTCGCTGACAAAAAGTGTACCGTTGTTTTTGCAAAATACCTCATAACTTTAGAATTATAGTGGTATGAATTAGTTTCAATGCTGAGGCTTGTTGGTAAATATTAATTATGTGGCTGCGGACTGATTTTGGGGTGCAGTGCTGATACCTAGCTTATGGGATAAAACCCGCCCCCCCCACTCACAGGCCAACACAGCGGCTCTCAAGGGTTATTTAGGAGTGCTTCCATTGGTGTCGGGGTGGTTGGTTAGTTTCAACTGGGCATTTAGTCGTGGACTGTTAGGCTGATGTTGAATGGTGGGGGGGCTTTGATGGCTTGATTATGCCAAGCTGCTAAATACAAGCGTAACATTAGAGAAGTGAGTCCTATCTCTGTTGACTTTTGCATAAGGGCAAAACTAAACCCATGACTTGACAGCTTAGAGGTATTGGCGATGGTAGTTTCCGACACAGAAAGTCACAAATCTGATGTCCCAGCAACGATTTCAAAAGATACCAAGGAGTATCGCTCAGTTCTAAGCGACGGCATTGTGATCAAAGGTGATTGGCAAAGCCGTGGCGTTGTTCATTTCGGTGGTGAGATCACGGGTAATTTGGTCGTAGATGTGCTGATCATAACAGAGACGGGGAAGGTTGAAGGCAACGTACGTGCTAAATCAGTTGTAGTGGAGGGATATTTAAGGGGTGAAATCGAAGCGAATGATGTTTGTTTGTCTTCCAATGCAAGTGTTATTGGTCGAATTGAGACCGAGACACTCCAAGTGGATTCTGGTGCGCAAGTTGAGTGTGAAGTAACTGCGAAAGATAAAGCCCCATTATTTACCCGTACTAAATTAGACTAACCCTAAGTACCCCACCTCAAGGGTCAACGACATCACCATCACGCACTAACGACACAAGCGTAACTTAAGCTCACAACATACGAAGTGGTAATCACTAAGTGGTATAAGCACCTTAAGTGGGTACTTAAGTTTCTTAGTCTTAGTAGTGGTGATTTAATAAACTTGATGTCGTTGAACCTAAGTAAGTCTCTTAATAATTTAGTGTCACGGTTTTCAGACTTCCCCTGTCTCAAGTTCATCACATCTGTTGTAGACAACATCGGTCACATGAGTTCCCCAATACCTCCAACAATGCACTAAAGGCGACGATCAGCAGCATTATAGCAGAGCCACAATAATACCAACTAGCCTACAACCATGGCAACCACCCACTCACAGGCCAATACAGCGGCTTTCCAGGGCTTCTGAGGCGATACGTGAGTGTATGGAGAGGCAGTTTCGTTTCAGGTTGGTATTGAGACGTGAGCCATTGAAATAAGAGCATACATAGGCTGGAGGCATCTCGATGGCTGTGATCACCGGTGGTGCTTTGCTCGTCTAAGGTCTTATATCTTTGAGGTGTGGCTCGTGTTACCAAAACAAACTATACAAATACAAAACCGCTGTTCAGATCACCCGCACTTATCGTCAGAAAGGCCCTAGGAGGAAATCGATGTCGTTGAAGTGTTTGTTCGGATTAGTAGTCTGCCTCAATTACAATGGAAGCTGGATACCAGATGCCGACGTAAATGAAATAAAGGACTTGTGCAGGGAGGTAGCGACGGCGCCAGCAAGTTCTTTCTTAAATCGTACTGGCGATAACAGATCAGGCGACAACTCTGGCGCAGTTTTATCTGATAAGTTGAGCGATCTAGGCTTGGAGTTTTCTTGGTCCAGAGACGGGTCAGTTTACGCTCATAAGTCATCGACGCTCAATAAAAGAGCGGTGTCAGATGCCTGTAATGAACTTCGTACGCTTGCTAGATACAAAAAGAATTGGAGTGAATAAATCATACCTCCACGTTCAACTGACAGCATCTCAATACCTCTGCTTACTTGGGATAACCCCACGCACTCCACCTCTAGGGTCAGCGACATCACCATCTCTGCGTGGGATCAAGTGTACGTGTACATGGAACACAGTCTGACCTGTTGCGTAACGACAATCTCTATTTCCTCTAGTAATGGGAGAGGCATAGGAGACAGCCCTTAAGTCCATACTCTTACTAGCACTACTCACTCTGTCTACACTCAGATAGTTCTAGCCACTTGGTGAACTTAGCTTTCCTGTCATTGTACTGTTTAGTCGGCTCAATACTTATCGGTGTATGGAATGATATAACTACAGGCTCTTCATCCCCTTTAATGTTACCTGATACCTTTCCGTTATGGCTATTCCGATCATTCTTGATGTCATGATTGATGGTGTGGTTTGTGACCTGATGGGTAGCTTGATCTAAGATACGACGAAGTTCAGGTTCTCTGTCATACTGAATGATGAAGCTGTCATGTATGCAAAGAACTGGGATGTCCTTCTGAGTGAAGTGGTCAATCACCAAGTTTGCTATCTGACTGTCGATATTCATCAGCCTTAGGGCTTGCCCTGTATTCAAAACACCATCCAACTGTGGATGTTTGTCGATGAAGGCATCCAGCAATGCTGCAAGTTGTATGTTGGTTAGGCTGTTCGCAACTTTGTCTTGTCGATCATCATTGCGGAAGGCTTGAAAGGCTAACTTGTCGCTGTCAGCGTTGATACCCACTAGTACTAGCAGCTTGACGTAGTCCCTCTGTTGTTCTGTCGTCGTGATCACATCAGGTAGGATCAACTCTTCAAGGTCATACGGATCATCAGCCAAGCGCACACCTATTTCATTCGACAGCAGGTTGGGATGGAAGGCTTTGAAGTCCACTTCCAGTGTCGGTTGGTCGTTGATGTAGATTTTAGAACGGTCTTCCTTGTCGATCTGCTGCCACCAGCCCCGATAGAAACGCCCTCCACGTTTCCAATGACCTTTAAGCCCCTCGTTGAAGACACGGACTACGAACTTGTTGTCTGGGCCAAGAGAAATGGTTTGTTGTCGTCCCGCATTACGGCCTTTGGTTATGGTGCTTGTGAAGGTCGATGACGTGTAGCTTGGGATGTCGATGAAAGTGCGTTTGAGCAAAGCATTGTAGGCTTGAAGCTGTGACCTGAGCGTATTCAGTAGTACAACTTCATCTTCACTAAGCTCCTCGTCGTTATACTCAACCTTTCGGATGGTATCGTCATTTGGGTCATCAACAAACTTGTCGTGGAGGATAATGCACTCTTCATTGGTATGGGTGTCGATGTCATGGAGGTCGATGGTCAGCTTATCGAATAGCTCCCGTAAGGCTTGGGTATGCCTGATCCGTGTCGTGTAGTTCCGATGCTGTCTGTCGCTGCTGTGGAAATGCCTCAACTCCTCAACATAACCTGCATCAACAAGGAGGGCTTCAACCTCAATGACCTTCTCAGGGATGTGCAAACCATTATAACGACTACCTACTTGGTAGCTGCTCTTAGTTTTATTAAATCCAATGCTAATGGATGGGTCTTTCAGCCACTTCATATAGAGGTCGAGGATAAGCACTCTGAGGCTTTCTCGTACTGTCCTCTTCGGCTTTCGGTTGCCTTTAGGCTCCAACACAGACAGCCCTGCTTCATCATACAATTGATCACACAAGGCTTTGATCTCAGGATGATCGGACCATGTGTGGACATCCAAAGGCTCTGAGTTCCAGCGATCAATCTTGGGAAGTTCATCAGTCATTGGGACACCTCATATTGCCATCAGTCCAACAGGAGTCATGACATAAGGCAATCAGTGTTTCGCATAACGGTAATACGTCGATCATCAGTCCAATAAGCTGGTGGATAAACTCCATTATCGAAGAGCATACTAGGGGTTTTGGTTTTCTTCTTAAGTCATGTTAGAAACCATAAAGTACACGAAACAGATCGAACATCTTGAGGTTCCTGCTTACGCTTTACCTTGAAGTTTAGAGTGACCAGTGCCACCTGATAAGCATGAAAGATATTCTCAGATCACTGGTTCTGTGTTGCCTCGTAGTAGTCTCTACTGTTTTCGTTGGAGGGGCCGTTATGGCATATGAAGAACCACCTTATGATGTCGTATCCAAGGCGGATGGGTATGAAGTGCGTGAATACGATGATCGTATAGCTGCTCAGGTTTCCAGTCAGACGCGTTCCAATAAGGCTTTCAGAACCTTGTTCAAATACATCTCAGGGGCAAACCAGTCTGCTGAGAAGGTCTCTATGACCGTTCCTGTCGCTCAGTCAGAGAAGATAGAAGTGACTGTACCAGTCACGCAGGGTGCGGAGAGTGATGTAAGGTATATGCAGTTCTTCCTGCCATCCTCATACACTTTAGAGACAGCCCCGAAGCCTACTAATCCATCTGTAGAGGTCATTAAGGTCGAAGGTGGCTACTACGCTGTCTACGGCTTCAGTGGTCGTGCCAACGACAAGAACGCTAAAGATGCAGAAGCCCAACTACTGGATCGTTTGAGCCGTGATGGCGTTACAGTAACCTCAGAGGTCATTAGAGCTACCTACAACGGGCCGCTTACCTTGCCGTTCAATCGTCGAAACGAAGCAATGGTTCGGATTGTCTGGCCCTAATTCCGTCGTAGGGTATATTCCCTCGTGGGACCGTCAGACCCACATTCCACATCCACACACCCAACAGCACAGCGGTGTGAAAAACAGTCAACTAGCTGAATGAACCCTCACAGATTGATGTGATGGCTAGTATCTCAATCTCGATACCACAGTAACATTTAACTCTGCCTTAGTTTGTCATGCCAAAACCGTACCAATAGGGGTGTTATTCCAGATTTATGGGGCTATTTACCGCATCGTCTTAAACTCTAAAGGGAATATGCCGTGCTGATTGGATATGCGAAAACATCTACGCTTGAACAGCGTGCGGGTCCTGAAGCCCAGCAGCGTGACCTTGAAGGGTATGACTGTGAGAAAGTCTTCACAGAGCAAGTCTATCTTTAGTTGAGGGTGAACAGCTTGATGCGGCGCTGGGTTCGAGACAGTGATATGCCTAACCTCTGATAATCGAAATAGAGTTAAACTAGCCTTTCAATTATTGTTCTGCGGGGCTACCAAAGTACCTTCTCCACTAAACTGCCCATCTTTGAACTCACCAACGTATTCGAATCCATTAGAATACGTATAAGTGCCTTCTCCGTTAAACTGCCCATTTTTGAACGCTCCGACGTATTTGTCGCCATTAGAATAAGTCAAGGTACCTAGCCCGTCGAAGTTATTATTTTTGAACTCACCAATGTACTTGTCGCCGTTGGCAAAAGTGAAGATGCCTTGCCCATATCTTTGATTATCTGTCCATTCGCCAACGTACTCACCTCCAACAGAAAACGTAAAAGTTCCTAGCCCGTTAAATGCGTTATCTTTGAATTCACCAACATATTCGTCGCCATTAGGGTAAGTGAAAGTACCTACTCCATTTGCTTTACGGCTCCTCCATTCGCCAACATATATTTCGCCGCTAGGATAAGAGAAAGCACCTGAACATTCATGGTATTGTGTAATTGTATCGGAACCACAATTCGGCAATGAAGAGCTAGCAGAAGCGCACATTACAAAGGCGAAGTAAGAGCTAATTACGGTTAAAGTCGGACGTATCATGCAACTATGCTATCAAAGTTAATTTTAGCTGTAGAGTCTTTTAATCTTAAAAGGTTTCTGGTCGCCATAAATAACAGCGGCATTACCAATACCATACACAATGAGCTACAGATATGTCCAACATATCTGGGGCCAACTCACGTGATACCTACCATAAGATTGCAGTCGTAACGTTAGGTATAAGTTTGGTGTGAAGCCAACGGCACTAAGCCAGTCAGCCTCACTAGCAGACTTACTCCTCAGCTTTCTTTGCTTCGTAAGCAGCTTTCTTCTCTTGGTATTGTTCTTCTGTCAGGTTGTGCCATCCAATGCACTTTCCTGTAGGACTCGCCCACATCCACAGTCTGCCATTTCACTCTCCTTGTGTAGCTGCTACTTGTCAGATGTAGCTTTAAGCCAGTTAGACAAGTCAAGCCAACCCTATGCCAATCTCTTTCAAGCCCATCTACTAGCCTTATAGTGATGCATCACGTAGATGTAGCGCCATGCTAGGCTCATTATAATCTGCATAGATGAGACTAGCTGATACCTGTATCACCTGCTACTATCACCCTTATTACCACCATAGGTTTCACTCATGTTCTCACCGCAGAAAGCAGCAAACAAAGCTGGTGTTAGTCGTACAACTATTATGAGAGCTATAGAGAATATGCGGCTCCCAGCGCGTCGGAACAATAGAAATCACTGGTCTATAAGACCCACTGATCTATCCAACTGGATGCAAGAGCGTGAGAACAGCGAACCAGAACCTCTTACTGTGACTTCCAGTGAAACGTCAGTTCTAGCTTCCACCCCTACTCAAGAGCTTGAGTTACTGAAATCGCAACTATCGCTGAGCTTCACGCAGCAAAGACTAGAAGCTGTAGAGCAAACTAATGAGGAACTAAGGGCTGAGGTACGTGAGCTTAAATATGACCTACGTCAAAGCCGTGCTGATCTAAACGATGTATGGAGGCAGGTTACACCTGTATTAGCCGACTTAGCAAAGCCACGCCGCAGAATTAAGCCGCTGATGTTGTCAGAAGATTGGAGCCTGTTGGACGAAGATGAAGCTGACAACCTGTTTAAAGATTAGAGCGGTAGCTCGTTCTTAGCAGCAGTATAAGTGAGGCCAACAGTACTAAGCCAATCAGCCTAACGAATAAAGGCACATTGGTAGAGGCGATATGAGGCTCACTGAGAGCTATGAACTCCTGGGTCATCTTGGTTGGTTTGCGTCTGACTTGAGCCTGTAGGTAGCCTCAGAGAGCATGGGGCCCCCTAGAAAATACGCAGGTGAATCCGTCTGCGCTGGTTTCCGCCTGAGAATCCAAGATAAAGATTTAGTCTGTATGTTTCTCGGCAAACGAACTAGGCCGTTATCAGCCAGCGGGGAGTAAGAACTTTGAAGAAGATAGTCATTATTGGAACGCCAATCCTATTGCTGTGTACCTATGCGGTGTTCACGTTTCTGCACAACTCTTCACTGTCGCACTCTTATGCTGCCATGCATGAAATGCACCACGGGAAGTCAGGTCACAACTCACAAAATCATGCCAAAGGCCATATGCACGACGAGGTGAATATGCCTGGATTGCAAGGTAAGGATACAACTCCCGAAGAAGTGTCCGACTTGCGTACTATCTTTCAGCAGCACCCAAAGATTGAACGAACAGTGTCTAACCTTCCTAATGGCATTACGACGTTTACAGGATCAGCCAACATAGAATTGCAGGATGCTATTGTTTCGCACGTTTCAATGATGGTTACTCGTCTAGCGGAAGGACGGAACCCTGAGGTAATAATCCAGTCACCGACGCTGGGTGCTCTTTTTGATTTTCACGATGAGATTGAAACTGAAATCGAAAGAACGAGTGACGGCGTGAAGGTAGTGCAAACCTCGGAGAACGCAGAGGTAGTCTACCTCTTACAAGCCCACGCAGCAGAGGTGAGCGATATGTCCGCTAGAGGTATGGTTGCAGTCCATGAACGTATGTCTGGAAGCGACGGTTAGGATACTAGTTAGTGAGTACCCCAGTCGACATGACTTATGGCGTCCTTTAACCCTTCCAGCGCCAACCCATCAGAATAGTTCCCAAAAGTCTGCCCCTCGACCTCGTGTCCCATGAGCCTTGCTACTTTGGTCACAGGAACTTTTGCGTTCTCAAGCTGTGTAGCAAAGCCTTTACGGAACGAGTGGAACACATAGTCTTCCCCGTAGCCAAAGCGCTTTTTTAGTCTACCAAACTTCTTTCCTATAGCATTTGATCTGTTGCCGTACTTGTTAAATGTCAGGCCAGCTAGCAGATAACCGTCTGCGCTGGTGTTAATAAGTCTAGCGACGGTTTGGCTTATATGTGGATGGATAGGCACTGTACGCCATCCAGCCTCTGTCTTTGCATCCGTAATCTCAATCTTATCGCCCGAAATGGCCTCTAGCCTCAATGCGCATAACTCTTCGATCCGACATCCAGTGTAAGCAGCTAGCTTGATCAAGTCGGCTAGCAGGTCGTCGTCACAGGCGCTGAGTAGCTTTTGATAGTCAGAACTCCTAAACGACTTTCGCCGTGCTTTTATAGCGGTTTTGGTTCGCTTCTTGGGCTTCGGTGGTAGGACCTTAACGAAGGGAGGGGGTAGGGTGAGGCCCTTATTGTTTTCCAAGTAGTCCCAGTAGACGCTTGCAGGTGAGATCATGCGCCTTCTTGTTGCTAGAGAAAGGCCCTTTTCAGTTCCAAGTGTGACATTGACCCACTCTCTGACTTTGGCTTTTGTGGCATCGTGGGCATAGGGAAACCGTTCAACGAACAGCATGACATCTCTTCGCTGCATATCAGCAGTCTTTGGTGCAACATCTCTTGAGGCGAAGAACTCCTCAACGTGTTCACGGAGTAGATGGGTCTTCCCATGCGCCACGCTGACAGCGTCATACAGTGCCGTAGGGCCATCGCCTTCGTTTTGTTCGCCGAAGTATTCGGCAATGGCGACCTCTTCTTGTGCCATCTGTATTTCATGGTCAGGCACGCCTTGAGCTTTCAGTATTTGAGTATGTTGTCTTACCTTTTTGATACTTGTGAGGACATCGTCGCCATCAACATTTTGGCCCCGTGCGATTGTGACCTGCCGCTTCCATTCAAGAATAACAGGTAGAACTCTTTGTTCTGCAATACGCTGCGAGTCAGTTCTCAATGACATAACAAAGCGAGGTTTCCCGAAGTGCTGTCGTAGGGCTTTTGGTATTTCAAGAACGGCATACCACTGCCTTCTCCGCTTTTGGATGTATTTCGGAATCGTAGCTCTCCACACACGTTTACCACACACGTTAACCACACACGTTAACCACACACGTTAACCACACACGTTTTGACATATAAAGCTTTTTTTAATTTGACATATAAAGCTTTTTTTAATGATTATTTGAAGGAAAGGGTCTCGAGGGTTCGAATCCCTTCGTCTCCGCCATACACCATATTTTTTGGCGTATAAATTTGGTGCTGCTGGTCCCGTCTGTTTTCAGTGCATGGTGAAAACAGATAAGCTCAGAATAAAAATCCAGCATAACCTTAAGGTTTTGGCGGATAAGTCATAAAGGCAAACTACCTGCCTTCGTATTTCTCCCAGAACGACGATCTGCGTGAATAATCGTTTTGCAAAGTCTCGACATAGCTTTCGTGCGTTGGTAAATCACCGTAGTCCGAGATGTCGTAGCTGAGCATTTCGCAATCACGCAAATGGTTCGCGATGTGACCGTAGCGTGATGTGCGCCCTTCAATGAGTGCGAAATCGATCATTGCGCGTAACAATACTGTGGCCGCTAAAGGATACTTTTGATGCAGGGTGTCTGCTGCGCTGTTCAAAAATTCATAGTCATCGCCATCGAATTCATCCGCCCGCGCGACGACTAACTGTGCTGCCGTGTGCAGATCGGGCCAGGTTAGGCAGAAGTGCAATGCGTGTGGTGCGTCTGGGTACGCTAACACAACTTGTCTCGCGCGGTCTTCGGCTTCTACATCGTCAAAATCCGGCAGCGCCTTCAAGAAGTTGCGCAGATGGTCACCGCTGAGCCGCGTCTCAAAACAGGTCCATCGGTACGTCTGCGCATCTGTCTCTCTGCCCAGCTTTAACAACGCTGCGAGATATGCAATGTCCCAAGCTTCTTGAGCAGACGGGTCAGGCGCGGGGTCTGCATTTGTCAGGATCTCCAGCGCTTCTTCCGGCTGACCGTCGGTCAGTTTGAGGGTCGCAACTTCGGCTGCAACGGATTTGCGCCGCAGATCTGCCGATGTGAACTGTGCGATATACCCCTCAGTATCACCGCTAAGTTCTGCAATTTCTTGGAGGGATTTTTGAACAAGCGCCTCGCGTTGTGACGTGCGATAGTCACTGCCGCCTCTTAGGTCACGCAAAAAGGCAAATGCCTCGTGATCAGGCGTGGTTTGTTCACTGGAGGCGTCTGCAAATTGCACGATCTGTTCTTTGAGGGCGGCAAGACCGTCTGTGCCCAATGTCTCGGCGAGCAGACCAATGATATCGTCCCACTCGCCGTAGATGTTATCAGAAACTGCTACCCAAACACGGTCGGCAAGCGCGGTTCTGTCGATCTTTGTGCGGGTGCCAATGTCTTCGAAATGTTGAAGAGCTTCGTGAAATGCAGTGGCAATATCACCACGACGGTCGTCTGCCCGCGCATAGATCGAGGGCGCGAGTTCGATGAATTGCCACAAGAGATCGAACGCCGTGTCCGGGTCATCCGGCGCGATTTTGTCAACAATCATCGCGACTTGAGTATTCAGGTCTGCCACAAGTGACTTGCGTTTGCGCCAACTCACGCGCGCTTTGGATTTGCGAATGGCAGCAAGGCGCTTGCGAACGTCATGGGCCAACTCAGACGCGCCGAGGTTATGGCTTAACTCCATCCGCAGTCGCCGTTTGATATCTGCACTTCCGGTGCTGACTTCCATTAAAAGCTCGGCGAGGCGATCGGCGCCGAGCGCTGTCAAATTAGCTGCGTTAAGAGTTTTCTTGGACATGGCGGGGCGGTGAACTTTCGACGGCTTTGGGGAGCGGAGGCTATGACCTTATGATCCGAGAAGCACAAGCGCCCATCCCGCAAGCCCTAATTGGGCCAGCTGAATGACGACCGATAATCCGTGTAGCCATTTGAATGCGGCCTGATCATCACGGTCTGTTGCCG
Source organism: Nereida sp. (assembly GCF_965655635.1). Classification (NCBI taxonomy): domain Bacteria; kingdom Pseudomonadati; phylum Pseudomonadota; class Alphaproteobacteria; order Rhodobacterales; family Roseobacteraceae; genus Nereida; species Nereida sp. Next base: position 7,207 of record NZ_CBFHHE010000022.1, on the reverse strand, counting down.
CGTTGATCTGGGGCATCAGTATTTGGCGCGCATAGACTGTACTAAGACAAATAACGGCGAGCAAAGCCGCAGCGACACCCGAGTTTAGGAATGCTGCAGCAGCGCACAGAGCGGACAGCGCAATGATGACCAGGTAATAGTATGGAAATGTCCCACGCAAAAGCGGGCGTACTTGGGCCATTGGAAGCTGTGTAAAAAGCACTGGCGCGAAGCCAAAACTGAAAAAAGTCATGCCGCCGAATAAAACAGCACTTAGCAACAGAGTTACGATATCCAAGTGAACCCCCTCTTTCTGAATAACCTGTTGAGTGTTGATCTAGCGTTTAGCGGCGATCCGTCACTTTGAATTACGAATATTCGCTAAAGCATTTTCGTTAAGGTTAAGCCGCAGGCCAAGTGTCCGCTTTGTTCAAATACTGGAAATTTACGCAGGTAGATCTCGGCGCTTTTGATGTCAGGGTACGCTGCGCAAATCCCTACAATCTCGGTGATCAACCACTCCTGCGTCGCACGATGGCCGGTACCAGCCACGTCATGGATTGCTGTGACCAAAGGATCATAGTCAAACACATGGGCCATATCATCCTTTGGGATCAGAACTTGGCTTGCGTCAACGGATAACACCAGATCAAGCAAATGATGATCTGGCACAACATCATCAGGGCCATATGTTCCAATCAGTGTAGGCAAAATCATATCGCGCAATTCAATTGTGCTGGTCGCTGGCATATCTGGTTTGAACCTCGCAGAAGCATTTCCGTAACATGCAGGTAGCAGTAGCAGACGATGTGGCAACGTGCGGCCACTGGGCAATGTGAGTATGTGTATTATCTTTGGGCGTGGCCGGTTTGAAAGGAAGGTTGATAATGTCAGGAAATCTGCGCCTTCCTGAGCGGTTGTATCTGGATTTTGACAGCTTTTTTGCCTCGGCCGAACAGCATTTTAATCCCGCACTACGTGGCAAGCCCATTGGTGTGGTTGCGTTGGATTCAGCTCATACGGGCTGCATCGCGGTCAGTCGCGAGGCCAAGGCCATGGGCGTGAAAAACAACATGACAGCACGCGATGCACGGGCCTTGGTACCTGATATGACATTCGTTGTGGCGCGCCCGGATGTTTATGTGCGGTTGCACAGCCGCATTCTTGAGGTGATCGAAACTGTCGTGCCGATCCAAGACGTCAGATCAATTGATGAAGTTGTCTGCGCGTTGTTGCCAAGTGAAGCGCGGCAGTGTTTGACCCTGGCGGCAAGAATTAAAGCTGCCTTGGCGCGTGAATTCAGCCCTGTGTTGACTTGTTCAATTGGAATGGCCCCGACAGAGCTTTTGGCAAAAATCGCAGCGGAGCGGCATAAACCAAATGGCACGTTATTGTTGGATTTGGATATGCTGCCTGATGCGCTAGCCGATCTGAAGTTGACCAAGTTGCCGGGTGTTGGTGACGGTATGATTGCACGACTGGCCGCAGCGGGCGTTACTGATTTCGTGGGGCTTTGGCACCTTGCACCGAAACAAGCGCGCGCAATTTGGGGCAACGTCGAAGGTGAGCGGTTTTTGCAAGAACTGCATGGCACACACGCCCCGCGCGCCCAGACACGCAAGCGCATGTTTGGGCACAGCCGTGTGCTGCCGCGTGATTGGCGCAGCCCTGACAAAGTAGAAGATTGTGCACGACAACTGCTGGCAGGTGCGGCGCGGCGGCTGCGGCGGACAGATCTGCGCGCGTCAAGGCTGACTCTTTCGATGCGAAGTCAGCGCTTGCGCTCAACCCGCGCAAAAAGCGCGCAGGCGCAGGGTTGGAATTGGGAGGGTCAGTTTGCCCCATCGCGTGACGATCACAGCTTTCGCAAAACCCTTGCGCAAGGTCTGGCTGAGGCGCGCCAGACGATGCCATTCAGCCCTCACGCTGTCTCAGTCATGCTGCACGGGTTGGACGCGGAAGCTGATTTGACAGGTGATCTGTTTGATACGCTTTCCAACGATGCGGATGATCGCACACGGTGGGAAACGATTAGTGCAACAATGGATCAAATGCGGTCACGATTTGGCGGAAAAGCATTGTCACTGGGTGTGCATGACACTGTTCCGGGCGGATACGTTGGCGGCAAAATCGCATTCGGGCGGATACCAGAGGCGGGGGATTTTGAGGCACCTACGGGTGAAGACGGTGACACGCATTTCTGCAGTTTTTGAGGGTCGAAAACAGGCGTGCTTTTTGTGTCGCAGAATCTTAACTCAGCTTGCCGCGCCAAACTAAAGACTGTTTGTTCAACACATTCAGATCAGCTGTTCCGTCAATGATATCGGTGCATAGACTTACGGCTCGCATCGCTTGTGCGCGGGTTAAGTGCTTGTAGGCTGGGCGGGCCAAATGGTCGTACCAGATGCCACCACACACGGCATCCAGCACAATACGCTGAAAACAGTGGTCATTCCTTACGGGCCAGTGGCCGTGGGTTGTCCGCGCCAGCTCTGGCATCGTTTCCTTTGTCAGCACAGCATAGTGTGCCACAAGATCAGCGGTTTTTGGTTCAATCTGTGTCATGCCATGCCTTTCAATTATTGGGTAAGCTAGGGCAACCTGATCTGTGGCAAAATATTGCCTTGGGTTGATTGGCTCTCGACGCAGGCGGAATTGCCGCTAACTGCATGTCACATGAAGCAGTCCGATAAGCGTCTATCATGATAGCGGCGTGGGGCGTTTTGTGCAGCATTTTACGTTCATCGGCGCGGGATCACAAAGCATGAAAACAAAAGATCTGATCGTTGACTTGGCCGCGCGTTCTGAGCAGCCAGACTTTGCGCCAACGCGGCAAGCAGGATTGGCGCGGCTGGCGGCCTTTAACGAACGTGCGGGAGATGTCTACGATCGATGCCGAAACTATGATTTGGGTCCCGAATATCGTGCAAATGTCTCGGCGCTGTCACCTTGGATAAAACACCGCTTGATCACGGAGACCGAGGTTTTGGAGGCGACACTTCGCGTGCATGATTTCAAAAACGCCGAACGGTTTGTGCATGAAGTTTTTTGGCGAACCTATTTCAAAGGATGGCTTGAACAGCATCCGACGGTCTGGTCAGCGTACCAAGCGGGTTTACGCAGGCAGATCAAAAGCCTTGAAAAAGATCGGCGTTTGGCGGCGCATTACAGCGAGGCGATTGCAGGTGAAACGGGAATTGATTGCTTTGACGCATGGGCCGAAGAACTGGTTACAACTGGCTATCTGCACAACCATGCGCGCATGTGGTTCGCGTCAATCTGGATTTTCACTTTGCGCCTTCCTTGGGAGTTGGGCGCAGATTTCTTTCTGCGGCATTTACTAGACGGCGATCCTGCATCGAACACTTTGGCTTGGCGTTGGGTCGCGGGCATTCAAACTAAGGGGCGGCCCTACATTGCGCGTGTTTCAAATATTTCCAAATTTACCAACAGGCGGTTTTGTCCGACCCATCAAATCACCACCAACGTTACGCCGATTGAAGATGCGAGTGATCATTTGCGCAAACGGCTTCCGGATGCGGCGCGGCCAGAAGATGTCCCGAATGAGTTTCTGCTGCTTGTCACAGAAGATGACATGCAGATAGCAGACGCGCTGCCGCATGCGCCTGTGGCAACGATAGGGGCCCTGGCAACGACAGGCAGATCACCGTTGCCAGTAGCAGAGGTAGCGCAACGCTTTGCGTCAGATGCGATGCACGATGCCTGTGGTAGCACTGTGGTCATCAATCAGAACGTATGGGCAACCGAAATCATTGAGGCTTGTGAGCGGCACCGGACAAAAACCGTGGTGACCGGGCATGCGCCCATCGGGCCGACCGCGACCGCGCTTACTGCCGCACATCCTGATCTGGTAGCAGCGGGTATCAACGTTATTCAAGTGCGCCGCTCGTTTGATACAATCGCTTGGCCTCACGCAACCAAGGGGGTCTTCGCGATGAAAAAAGCGGTGCCGTCAATTTTGGAAAAACTTGGTATTGCTCACTGATCAACCACACATCGGTTGTTGCGGTTTTTTTACATCAGCGTAATTAGCGCGTTTGCTCAAGAATTTCTTTAACCGCGTTGTTGTTCGTGCTCTAGTCGAGAGATAGCATTTCTGGAGGAGCCATGTGCGCTGTGTTGGGAAGATGTCTGGGCCATCCGCACGGTAAGGCTCAGGAGTGGTGGCCGCCCCCTTATTAGGTGGGCGTATATTTTCAGTTTTCTGACATCACATTCTCATCGGAGATACCTATGACACCGAACCTTACATCTGGGGCCGAGAGCCTCGAGATATCTTGGCCTGACGGCACCGTCGGCCAGTTTCCATATATTTGGCTGCGTGACAGCGACCCTTCCGGCTTTCACGCCAAAACAGGCGAGCGTGACTTCGACCTTACCAGCGTGCCTCTTGATCTCGCGCCGCATGCGGCTGAAATCACCGCCGATGCTTTGATCCTGACGTGGACGCGGGAGGCGGCGCCAAGTCGATTTGATCTTGATTGGGTTAAGGCGCATCGGCCTGGAAAAGTACGTTATGACCCTGCGGATATTGCACCTGTTCCTTGGCGCGCCGAGCTTGGCGACAATGGTGTGCCGCGCAAAGATGCCAGCACACTTATGTCTTCAAATGATGCCCTGGCTGAGTGGCTTGAACAGACAAAAAGATACGGCCTGTCGATTGTGACAGGTTTGTCGGATGATCCGGAGGCAGGCGAAACAGTTGCTCGCCGCATCGGGCACCTGCGCGAGACCAATTTTGGCGTGACGTTTGAAGTCATGTCCAAACCTGACCCGATTAACCTTGCCTACACATCTGATGCGCTGCCTTTGCACACTGATCTGACAAATCAAGATGCGCCGCCCGGCTACCAGTTCCTGCACTGTATCGCCAACGAGGCCCAAGGTGGCGGCTCCACATTTTGTGACGGCGCTGCGGTCGCTGAGGATTTGCGGACAGCTGATCCGGAGGCATTTGAGATACTGTCGACCGTATCAGTTCCGTTTCGTTTTCATGACAATGAAACGGACATCCGTTCGCGCAAGCGGGTGATAGAACTCGGGGCCAAAGGCGAAGTTCGCGAGGTTTGTTTTAACGCGCATCTTGCGGATATTCTCGACCTTGATCCAAGCACGATGACCACGTTTTACCGTGCGTACCGCAAGTTCATGCAAATGACCCGTGATCCGGTTTATGGCATCCCTTTTCGCTTATCTGGTGGCGAAATGGTGGTTTTTGACAACCGTCGCGTCATGCATGGCCGCGAGGCTTTTGATCCATCGACAGGCTTCCGCCATCTTCGGGGGTGCTATGTTGATCGCGGCGAATGGGACAGCCGTTTGCGTGTTTTGAAGCGGGTGTAAAAATTATCTTGGGGCGTGCCAGCATTCGGGTCGGTACGTCCCATTTTTCGTATTTGTCCTTGGCGTATCCCTAAAGTGCGGTTGGGTTATTTCCGAACTGCCCGTGAGCAGCCCCACTAGAGTGGTCCATGTTAAAAGTTAGTGCATGATTGGCCGTTGGTCCATCGGGATGATGGCCTATGGCGTAGGTGCGCGGTAGCCCAAGGAACCATTCGTGTGGCGGCGAACACCTCATCGATCACGCAGTTTTTGCCTGAAGACCTTGCTGCCTTCGAACGTGAACGTCCCGATTTGCGTGTTCAGCTGGTTGAGCAAACTAGTGCCGATCTTTTGGACGCGGTGCGCTCTGGCGAGACTGAACTTGGCATCTATTCAGGGTTCACGGATAGTGCCTGGGGTTCAGTCTGTGCTATACTGGGGCGATCCTCTTGTCATTGCGGCCCCCTCTGATCACCGGATTGCGGACTTTGAAAAAGTGACATTCGCAGATGTGCTGAGCGAAGATTTTGTGGCGCTGCAGCAGGGTAGCTCTATCCAGCATCATCTTGAGCGGCAGGCCTATGAGTTGAACAGCCAAATCAGAACACGTGTAAAATTGATGAGTTTCGACGGTATGCGGCGCATGGTTCAGGCACGTCTGGGCATCGCGATTTTGCCTTTGGGCGCGGTTGAGCCTTACCTTGAGGGGTCAGGCATTTTTATTGATCCCCATCGAAGAAAACTGGGCCCGGCGAGAGCTGCGCATCGCGATGCGCGACCTTAACAGTATTACGGTTCAGTTCCGCGCGCTGTTGAAGTTTCTCGCGCCAAGCGTTGAGTGATAGGACGGGGTCCACATGCCGTCTTGTCCCCGTGACGCGCTATTGATTTACTTTGACGTAAGTAGGGCATTTGCGATGCCAAAACTTATTCAAAGGAGGGCGCAATGAAGCTTGTAAGATACGGTGCTGAAGGCGCGGAAAAGCCAGGAATGCTGGATGCAACTGGCTACGTGCGCGACCTGTCTGGTTTGATTGATGATGTGGGGAGAGATGCGCTTTTGCCCGACAGCATCGCACGGCTGGCTGGGATTGATCCGGGAAGCCTGCCGCTTGTTTCGGGGACGCCACAAGAGAACCTGCGCCTTGGGGCCTGTGTCAGTGGAATTGGAAAGTTCATTTGTATCGGTTTGAACTACGCTGATCATGCTGCCGAAGCTGGCATGGACATCCCTGCCGAGCCGATAATTTTCAACAAATGGACCTCTGCTGTTTGTGGCCCGAACGATCCAATTCAGGTGCCGCGCGGCAGCACCAAAACTGATTGGGAAGTTGAGCTGGGCGTCGTGATCGGACAGAGTGGCAGCTATATTGATGAAGCCAATGCGATGGATCATGTTGCGGGCTTTTGTGTTATCAACGACGTGTCTGAGCGTGATTTCCAACTGAACCGGTCGGGCACATGGGACAAGGGGAAGGGCTGTGACACGTTCGGCCCCACGGGTCCTTGGCTTGTGACGCCTGATGAAATCTCAAACGTGAACGATCTGGCTATGTGGCTTGACGTGGATGGGGTGCGGATGCAGTCAGGCTCAACATCGACGCTGATATTCAAAATTCCGCATCTTATTGCGTATTGCAGCCAGTTCATGAGCCTTCAGCCCGGGGATGTCATCTCGACGGGTACGCCACCCGGTGTCGGCATGGGGCAAAACCCACTGCGCTTTTTGCATGGGGGCGAAACTGTCAGCTTGGGGATTGAAGGCTTGGGCCAGCAAACAAACGTGGTGCTGCCGTCCGCTAAATAGAACGCTTCGCCGGTGTTGTAGTTCCGCGAGGCATTTCTTTTACTGATAAAAAATTCAGGCGCCACAATATCCTGCGGC
>NZ_CBFHHE010000021.1:0-36989 GCF_965655635.1 Nereida sp. | reverse complement strand
CAAAACTGCCATGGTTTCCGGACTACGGGCAAGCGCACGGGCGGTTGCCGCCGGAATGATGAGCAAAGCCGCAATCAACAGCGCGCCGACAACCTTGATCGCCACTGCTACAACCAATGCCAAGGCGACCGTCAAAACAAACTGCTCGCGGCGCGGATTGATACCTGCTGCAAACGCCAAATCTTCGCTCATGGTTGATGTCAGCAACGCGGACCAGCGCCACCAAAGCAGTCCCAAGATGATAAGCACGCCACCCCAAATCACCCCAAGATCAGCTGGGCTGACAGCCAGAATATCGCCGAAAAGATAACTGTTCAGATCAATACGGTTGCCTTGCAAGAACGAAACCCCAACCAATCCGAACGCCAAAGTGCCATGGGCCATCACACCAAGAAGCGCATCCCCAGACAGCCCTCTGCCGCTCATCCCTGAAACGGCTGTGGCCATGAGAAGGCAGACGACCATGATCCCCGCAGAGATTGAAATGCTCAACGCCAAGGCAAGTGCAACCCCGAGGATGGCTGCGTGCGCTGTCGCGTCACCAATATAGGCCATGCGGCGCCATACGACAAAACATCCAAGTGGCCCTGCCGCTAGCGCAACACCGATCCCCGCAAGCGCTGCGCGAACCAAAAAGTCATCTAGGTAGCTCATCCGTGGGCCTCGTGATGGTCGTGGACACAGTTTCCGGCCTCATCATGCGCGTGGTCATGATCGTGGCGATAAAGAGCCAGTGCACCTTGGGTGCCTGTGCCGAAAAGCGCGCGGTATTCTGGTGCTGAGGCCACGTGTTCTGGCGCTCCTTCACAACACACATGGCCATTAAGGCAAATCACGCGGTCCGAGGCAGCCATCACAACATGCAACTCGTGGCTGACCATCAACACAGCGCACCCAAGAGTTTGGCGCACTTCTTCAATCTGGCGGTAGAATGACGCCGACCCCGTTTGATCAAGCCCCTGAGTTGCCTCATCAAGGACTAGCACGTCATTTGACGCCAAAAGCGCACGCGCCAACAAGACCCGTTGAAGCTGCCCGCCCGACAAACCCACCATCGGCCGTTGTGCCAAATCGCCCACACCCGCCTGCGCCAGTGCTTCACGCACTTTAGTGGAACCAACCCGCGAGGGCAGGTTCAAGAACCGCGCAACCGTGATGGGCAGCGTGCTATCGATCTGCAGTTTTTGCGGAATGTAGCCAATGCGCAAGCCATCCGCGCGGGTAACTGTGCCAGACGTCGGCTGATGCGCCCCAATCAGTGTGCGCAGAAATGTCGACTTGCCAGAGCCGTTGGGTCCTACGATCGTGACGATTTCGCCTGCCTCAAGACGAAAGTTCACACGGTCCAGCACGCGCAATGCGCCGATGCGAACATCAACATCGCGGGCTTCGAGTAAAGTCTTCACGGTTGCGCTCCGTCACAGTTTGGGCAAACACCTTCGGCCTCGACTACTGCGCGTTCAATGATAAATCCAGCGTCTCTTGCAGATGCCGCAACGGTATCCTCGGACAAGTTCGCAATTCCTTCGGCCACGTTTTCACAAACACGGCAAATCAAAAATGCCGGCACATGTTCTGACGACGGATGCGAACAGGCGACAAAGGCGTTTAGTCGTTCGATCTTATGAGCAAAGCCATTGCTTACAAGAAAGTCGAGCGCACGATACGCAACTGGTGGCTGCGCACTGAAACCGTCGGCCTTGAGAACGGCGAGAATATCATATGCCCCCATGGCTTGATGTTTTGCCAACAGGATTTCCAGCACACGTTGACGTACGGGCGTAAGTTGAAGGCCCCGCTCAGCGCATTGCTTTTGCACGGATGTCACGTTGTGCGCGATGCACGTTCCGTGATCATGGGATTTAAATCCAATTGGCTGCATCAGTGCACCTCCTGCAATACGCCACAAGCTCCGACGCAATTTTGACTTGTTATGATATACCATAACATATATCAACCCGCGTGATATTATAACACCCCCAAGGTCCTACTCATGTTTTCTTCTCGTTTCACAGCCCTGCTGACAACCACTACACTGGCAGCACTTCCTGCAGCCGCACAAACACCAAACGTGGTCACCGACATCGCGCCTGTTGCAAGTCTTGTCGCACATATTATGGGTGATTTGGGCACACCGCGTAACTTAATCATACCGGACGCATCGCCACATGATTACGCCCTACGCCCGTCCGATGCCCGTGCGTTACGCGATGCGGATGTGGTGTTCTGGATCGGCGGTGCACTTACCCCGTGGTTAGAAGCACCCCTTGAGACACTCAGCAAAAATGCCGAGCATATATCCCTTTTGAATGCCGAAGCGACTAAACTGATTGAACCACGTGATCTTGGTCACGACCATCATGATCACGGCGCGGACAAACACGACGAACATGATGATCATGATGATCATGACCACGACAAAGAACATGCCGATGACCATGACGAGCACGATCATGAAAAAGAACATGGCCATGATGAACACAAAGACCACGGCCATGACGAGCACAATCACACAGATGCACAGGGCAATCTTGTTGATCCACACGCGTGGCTTGACCCAAACAATGCCATTGCGTGGTTAGATGTAATTGCGGCGGCTCTGTCGAAGGCCGATCCCGAAAACCGAGCAACTTACGAACAAAACGCGGCAACGACGGCGGCTGAAATAGTGCAAACCATGTCAGCAATTGACTTCAGAATGGCGCCGCACACAGACGCATCTTACGCTGTTTTGCACGACGCATTCGCATATTTTGAAACTCGGCTTGGCATTGAACCCGCCGGAGCAATCACGCTGACCGATGCCCAAAGTCCAAGTCCCGCCCATATTGCCAGCCTGCGTGAAACACTCACCGAAGCGAACGTCACATGCACCTTCGCGGAACCGGCAACAGATACGCGTTTGCTTGGCGTGGCCACCGAAGGGCTTGATGTGCGCTTTGCTACGGTTGATCCGCTCGGCACACCTGACATGGCCTACACGGACCTTATCGCCAATATCGCGGATGCAATGGCGAGCTGCTTTAAAGGCACCTCAAACTAGCGAAGGGCTCGCAGGCACCTGCTCCGTGACCCTACACCAATGAAGGCAGCCACAGCACAATCCACGGGAAGGTGACCAGCAAACCAATTGTGATGGCATCAGCGATGAAGAACGGGGTAACGCCCTTGAAAACGTCTTGCACGCTGATGTCGTCACGTACGCCCGCAACCACAAAGCAGTTCAAACCAATAGGCGGTGTGATCAGGCAAAATTCGGCCATTTTTACCACCAAAATCCCGAACCAAATCGCGCACATCGGCCCAGACATACCAAACGAACTGTCAGCTGCAGAAACGGCTTCACCGCCGTTCAGGGCCATCACCGCTGGATAAACAACGGGCAGCGTCAACAAAAGCATCCCGATCGCATCCATAAACATGCCCAACACCGCATAAGCCAGCAAAATACAGATCAAAATCGCCATCGGCTCATAAGGTAGACTGGTAATCCAGTCCGCAAACGCACCGGGCAGATCCGCAAAACCAAGAAAGCGGACGTAGATCAAAACGCCCCAAATAATGGTAAAGATCATCACGCTCAGCTTCGCCGTTTCCAACAGCGCCGCCTTCAATTCGGGCCAGCGCATTCCGCGATAAACGGCCATAAGGAAGACAACGAACGCGCCAATGGCACCACCTTCGGTTGGCGTCCCCCAAGCGTCGCCGCCAAACGGGTTATAGACGAACATAATGATGATCACGACGACGAAGATAATCGGCAACGCCGGTGGCAATGACGCAAAACGCTGGCCCCACGTAAAGCCGCGTACGGGCGGGCCGAATCCCTTGATTGTTAATGCCATGCCGATGATCAAAATAGCGTATACGATCGCGCTAAAGACACCAGGGATGAACCCCGCAAGCAATAACTTACCCACGTCCTGTTCAACAATAATGGCGTAGATCACCAAAATTGCGGAGGGCGGAATGAGGCTGGCCAACGTACCACCAGCAGCCACCACACCAGCCGCAAAGCGTTTGTCATAACCGATCTTGAGCATTTCTGGGATGGCGATCCGCGCAAAGACCGCAGCAGTCGCTACCGACGCACCAGATACGGCAGCAAAGCCAGCTGTGGCAAAGATGGTGGATACAGCCAAGCCACCGGGCACCCATGCGATCCACCGCTTAGCTGCCTCGAAGAGCGCCTTGGTCAGGCCTGCGTGATACGCCAAATAACCGATCATGATGAATGTAGGAATGAGGCTAAGCGCCTGCGAGCTGACTTTTGAGTGCGGCACCTGACCGGCGGTTTTGGAAGCAACCTGCAGCGCCCACATGAATTGATCTGGCGCCATACCTTTCTTGGCCCAGAATATCCAAACAAGCCCAACCATGCCCGCCATGGCAGCAGCAAACGCAACCCGCATGCCAAGCACCACCACCACCAGCATTGCACCCGTGACCCAAAGGCCGATCTCAATCGGTTCCATGTCCGGCCTCCTTACGGTCGTTCGTTTCAACAGCTTTTGCTTCAAGTGCAGCAGCCGTGGCCGCGTCAATCGGAAGCGGCACCGCCACCGCATGCCCAGTCACGACCGCGCGCCCATACCCCCAAACCTGAAGCGCCAGACGCGCTGACAGAACAGAAAAGGCAACTGGTGCCAAAAGTTTCGCGGGCCAAATAGGGAGCGCAATATCCATTGAGCTATCGCGGCTCCACATCGGGGATCCGAAATCAAAACTGCGTTGGAAGTGCGCCCAAGTGCCCCAAACTAATAGGACCATCAGGATTAAAATCAGCAGTGTCGTGATTAACTCAACCGCATAAAGAAACCGCCCTTTCAACGCGCCGACCAACATATCCATTCGGATGTGGCCACCGTCGCGCTGTGTGTAGGCGACACCCATAAACGCGATTAGCGGCATGGCTTGCTCAATATAATCAACGTAGCCCGGCACGGGCGCGTTGAAGAAATTCCGTCCGCTAACTGAAACAACAGCCAACACCATAAGGCCAAAGACGGCCAGACCGCTGCAAAGGGCCAAGACCCGCTCAGCTTTCAAAAGCTGCTGATCAAGGCGGCTCAAAACGGAAGTGTCGGTTGTCACATTTACTGCGCCAGCCATCGGTATCTCCCTCAGCGGATAAAATTCTTGAAATAACTGCCAACTGCAATGTCTGGCAAAAATGCACCCCGCGCGGGTATTTTGCGCGAGGTGCTTAACTCATACGTCGCGCTTAGCTACCGCTTGAAATCATGCCTGACACAAAATCGAGCAACTCCTGCGCAGGCAAACCTTTGGCGGTGTTGTCTGCAACCCAAGATGCCGCCGCGGGGCCTGCCACTTTGTCTTTGAACGCCGCTAGTTCGCTGTCGGAATATGTCACGCGCTCAATACCGCGCTCATCCAAAGCTGGACCCCAAGCGTCCATTGTCGCACCGTTATATGTGGCGATGTAGTGATCAAGCGCCTCGTCGATCGAGCCCAAAAGTGCCGCGCGGTGCGCATCAGACAAATCATTCAGCGCATCAGTATTTGCAACCACTGGGCAGTTGACTGTGCCCGGGTTCAGGTTTGTGGTCCACCATTTGGCGTTCTCAATAGTGCCAAATGACATATGCGCGTGGGGCGCAAAGCTGACCGCCTTAACGACGCCACTGTCCATGGCCTGACGTACTTCGGTCGCTGACATAGATGTAGGCACAGCGCCGACGGCTTCCATGGCTTTGCCGATCCCGCCCGTGGCGCGAACACTCAGACCTTCGTAGGCCGCAAGTGTTTTTGGCGCATCACCGACACCCACAATGTTGTACTGTGGTAGTGGCGAAGGCATCAAAAGGGTCGCGTTCCAACGGGCCAAATCCTCTTGGACCGCAGGCTGTTGATAGAGCGCCTGCGAGATTTCGCGCTCTTGCTCAAGGCTGCTTACGCCAAGAAACGGCAATTCCAAAACAGTGATCGACGGGTTTTTATCGCGGTGATAACCGGCGCAGAATTGTGCCATTTCGAATGCACCGATGCTGATGCCATCAAGATTTTCACGGTTCTTGGACAGGCCGCCGTAGCTGATGTTGAGTGTAAACTCACCGCCTGTTTTCTCGCTGACCAATTCAGCGAGCTTTTCGACGTGCTCGGTAAAGGCGCGGCGTTTGCCCCACAGCGAGACATTCCATTCAGTCGCAAGAGCCTCACCAGCAAATGCCAACGACAGGGCTGCGATCGCGGTGCGTTGTAGTAGTTTGTTCATCTTGTTTCCTCCCAAAAACGGTCATGTCAATGACGACGAATTAAGAGTGAAACTTGTTTAACCACATTTGGCAACAGGCAAGCTTAGGATAGTTCCAAGCTTTTTGGGCCAAAGCATAAAGCAGAATTATTTGCCTCGTTTTTGGGCAATAAGCTGCGCTTCGGCTTTCGCAAGCGCACGGCGAAACTTGGGGCCCCCGCGGGTATTTAGTACTGCACGGGTGTAATTCGCGACAAGCCAAGGCCGGTCAAGCTGTTGCAAACGCCGCAGCATCTCTTGTTGGTACCGCACAGCAAGCAGGCGGGCACGCATCAATTTATAAAACATTTGCCGGTTCATCGTGCCGTCTACGCAGCCCATCACAACCTGCTTCAAAACACCCATCCGCATCCAGAGTGACGCGATACGGTGCCCCATGAACCGACAGTGGTACTTAGTGATGTTGTGGCCCCGAAAAAGTGCCGCATGCATCGCATCAAGCGGTTCTCGGGGGTCATAGAAAAGATGCACGCGGTTCGCATTTTCTACTTGATCCGGACCATAGGCGTACCGCCCGGAATAGCTACGTGCCCATGCTTTACGGTACCGCGTTTCCCACGCCGCAACATCGCGCGACAGTGTGGCTTGCGGGCTGAGCAAAATCGCCGTTGAGCCCGGCGCGGCGGCGCAAAACACGGATGCAGCATAGGCCCCCATGGATGCGCCGTAAAATACGACATTATCGAACTGTTCGAAGAAGCCTTCGGCCTGAAGCCGATCAAAGAAATCGAACACATGCTCATCGCGGCACCATGTCCACCCATGGGCCATCATCCCAAGCATCGACCACCCTCGCGATGTCACAAAATCATAACCCCACGGCATTCGATCATCCGCGCCCTCAAATACATGGTCAAGGTTTTCAAAAGTAACGATCAACGTCTTGGATCCTGAACCATCACCTCGAACAAACAAGCTCGTATGCTCCGCGCCGATCTCTTCATAAAAACCACGTTCCGCATCCAAGTGCGCAAGCTCTGCGCGCCAATCACCTTTGCTTACTTCAGGTTCTTGCGGCGTCCTAAGATCATCCGCCATTATCAAGATCCCGTTTTGAAAAGTGATGGCGCGCCACGGACAAGCGTGTCTCGGCAATCTTTGATGAAGGACTTCTCAACGCGGTATTTACGACTTAACGCATCGATTGAGGCATCTTTGGCAAGTGCAGCCAAAGCAATCTGTGCACATCCGTCAGGGTCGCTCGCAATGGCAGGTGCGGTCACAATCTTCGTTGGAATTGGCGCAATATCAGGCTTTATCGCGTGCTTGTCGATCAAGCCCGCCATAAAGCTTCCCCTGCGCGGAATGCCGCCCTCTTCCTCCTCAAGCCGTGGCTTCATACGACGGGCCCAAAAGTGCACCCCGTAAGTACCTTCTGTTAGACGCTCTTCAATATCGAACCGCGACATGATCATGTGATTTCGATCTGGAAAACTGATTGGATAAAAGCCCGTCTCAGGCTGGGCTTTGTCAACTTCACCGGTCTGCTTGAGGAAATATGTCACTGCCGCAGGTCAGGTGAAGCCCCAATTTTGCTCTGTCATGTGAACGGCTCGGCCCGCATCTTTTTCTGCCTGCAACTCTTTTTGCTGCCACGGCTTAAGCCATGGACCAATCGCATATTCATCTTTGAAAAATGCCAACATCAGATCAGGCGCGGGGCTATCTTGCGGCAGGCCCAACACCGCGTTGCACACAAGATTGGGTTTTTCCCAGCCAAAAATATGCCCACCCGCAATGTAAAAAGGACGCCAGCAATACATATCCGCGTCAACCCACACCTGACCAGTTTGCTTGATCATGTTCAGCCGCCATAAATCCGCATGGATCGCGGGGGATCCTGTGCGCGCATGGCGGTAAATCGGTTCGGCCGGAAAAATTTCTTCCGCATCAGCAGCCTTCACACCGTCGGGCACGTTCTCAATGGGGCTGTAACTATACAAAGTGGTCTCATGCCCCGCATCCGCGAAGCTTTTCAGGCACAACTGCTCAAGCCATGAAAGACGGCCACCAATCCACAGGCTGGCTATTTTGGGAAGTTCGGACACACACCACCTCGCCCACTCAAGCCAGCGCCCCTGTGGCGCTTTTCATACGTGGGTACTCATCAACTACCGCTACTTCACCAACTGTTTGTTACCAAAGCAAGGCATTTAACTGGCATTTTAAGGAACAAAGGTTGTCGTTTTGTAGCAAGGTTCGCTATCATCATGCCAGTAACGAGCAGCAAGCCACGAAGGCATTCGATGAACATACTCGCAATTACCTGCGTCAAGAACGAGGGGCCATACCTTGTTGACTGGCTGGCACATCTGCGCGCCATTGGGGTTGACCACGTTCTGGCGTTCTCAAACGATTGCGAAGATGGCACGGATCAGCTGCTTGATGAATGTGCCACTAAGGGCTGGCTGACCCATCACCGACAAACACATGAAGGCGCGCGAACACTTCAATGGCAAGCGCTGAAAGCCGCCGCATAAGACCCTGCATATCATGCGGCCGACTGGATCATATTCATCGACGTTGATGAGTATATCTGCCTTTCGAAAGGGGTCAAAAACCTGCGGGATTTGATCCAACGCGCAGATGGTGCAGACGCAATCGCCATGCCTTGGCGCCTGTTTGGAAACGCAGGGCGGCACGACATATCGTTTGAACCGGTAACGAGCCGCTTTACGCAATCCGCACCGCGCGACATCGCGCTACCGCTTGCGCATTTTTTCAAAACTCTCTTCCGGCGCAGTGCTTTTCGTGAGCCGGGCATCCACCGGCCCAAACCGATCAAAAACAAAGCCGCAACATGGGTAGACAACGGCCTAAACCCGTTACTCAATAAATTTGCGACATCAAACGGAAGGATCAATTTGTTCGGCAACGATTGCCCGCGCCCGCTTGTGCAACTGAACCATTATTCAGTTCGTTCAACCGAAGAGTTCATGCTTAAGGCGCAACGTGGCCTGCCGAACAAGATGGAGCGCGATATTGATGTTGGTTATTGGGTCAGCCGCAATTGGAACGACGAAACCCATAATCCTCTCCCGCCTCCGGACAGAAGCGGAATTGAGACCCCAGAGATTTTGAACATAGAGACGCGCGCACAAAACTGGCACCGACGTACTTTCAAGGCATTGATGCAGGACGCGGACGCAGTGCCGCGATATTGGCAGTTGATACTTGCGGGCAGTTCATCAGCGCCGAAGGCCGAAATGGCCCAGGCGCATTTACATCGTTTACAGCGGGCCCATCAAAATGACTGACCTTCTGTTTCGCACCCTACCCGCGAAGGATGTTGCCACGCCCAACGGTACCGTTCGCGTATTGGATCAAGTGGTCGACGATGGTGTTTCGCGCACGTATTTCGCCCGCGGCACGAACGTGGAAGCCGTGATTTCAACGCCTGAGTATCCTATCGACGATGTGCGCAGTATAGGCGAAGGCCTCTTGGTGCGCGGCACCAGCGATAGCAACGCCCTACCCCTGTTGGGCTCACCACTTTTCACGCCATCAAAAGTTGAAACGGAGCTATTTGATGGCCTCAATACATTGCTTTCAGTACGCAACAGCGAAAGCCTACAAGACGTTGTCGACTGGCTTACCTATCACCATGAACACCACGGCGCACAGGCGGCCCTGATTGTTGACCGCGCGCCCAATGACCCACTTCTTGATGACGCTTTGCGCTCAGTAGTGGGTTTGACCCGCGTTGTGGTCCTACGCAGCCCGCTGCCTTGGGGTGACGCGACTCTACCAGCAGAAACTCACCCTTATTGCGCGCCAACGGCCCCCGGCAAAGACCGGATGAAAATTCCGCCGCCGTCGCTTTGGGATAGCCCACTTGGAGAGCTGTTAATCTATGAAATCGCTAAGACACGCTTTCTGGCCAAAGCACGGGCTGTCGCAAACATTGAAATTTGCGATCTGCTAGCACCCGTTGATGGCAAGAATATTTTCGACGCGGCCGTATCAACACAAGGTGGTGTCATTACCTTAGCGGGGCGGCGATGTTTTCCGTGGCGCGTTCGCCCGGGCAACGCCCCCCATTTCAGCGATCATACATGCGTGCAATTCGATACCAACAAAGCCAAGAAACGCTGGTGTGTCGCGCCATCAATCACCGGTCCCGATACGGTCTGGCGGATGATCCGCGTTGTCGGCGCGGATGCAGACCCCGCGCAGGCGATGCTTTATTACAATTGCATGAATATGCGCCATCGCCACAAGAACATCAGCGCTATTGTGCCAAAAACCTCGCTGGTTGAGGACCCACACTTGCTGGCATTATCACAGCAGGCTTGGGGGGCGTCCCCGGTCCGCGTCCCTGCTGAAAAACTGCGTAAGCGGAATCCGAACGATCGATCTACGGTGATCGTAACCTGCATGAAAAACGAAGGGCCGTTTATTCTTGAATGGATCGCTTATCATCGCGCAATCGGCGTTGAGAACTTCATTGTCTACACCAACGATTGTGATGATGGAACGGACACGTTTCTGGATCTGCTCCAAGCAAAAGGCTATCTGCAACACCGCGAAAATCCGTTTAAGGGCACTAATCTAAAGCCACAGCACGCGGCCCTCGCTGCATCGGAGAAAGAGGCGATTGTTCAAAACTCCGCGTGGGCCGTATCAATGGATGTGGACGAATTCATTTGCGTTCACACTGGTAACGGCACGCTTGGCGCTATGTTTGACGCCGTGCCTGATGCGAACATGATCAGCATGACATGGCGCTTGTTTGGCAACGCTGAAATCCATCAATTTGAGGATCATCTACTTACCGAAAATTACACCCGATGTGCGCGCGAATTCGCTAATAAACCGCACCAAGCATGGGGGTTTAAAACCCTGTTTCGCCAAGATGGCATTTTCAAAAAACTCGGTGTTCACCGACCGAAAGGATTGCGGCCACAGCTCAAAGATAATTTGCGGTGGGTGAACGGCTCGGCCCGGCCGATGCCACAGGACAGTTTTCGCAACACATGGCGTTCAACGTCCGATACCTATGGATACAATCTGGTCTCCTTGAACCACTATGCGGTGCGATCCGCTGAAAGCTTTTTGGTCAAGCGCGACCGTGGCCGCGTCAATCATGTCGATCGCGATCAGAGCCTCGCCTATTGGTTTCGAATAAATAACAACGAAGAGGAAAATACCTCAATCCTGCGCATGGTGCCCCGCCTGAAAGCGGAGCTTGCGCAGATGCTGTCGGACCCCGAAATTTCGGCGCAGCATAACGCGTGCGTTCGTGCGCACCGCGACAAAATTAAAGCGCTCCGCAACTCAGATACGTTCGAGAAGTTCTACACCGAAATTACCAGCCCACGCATGGAACGTCTGGGCCGGCTGCACAAACACTTCGGAGCAAACGTGTTCTTAGGCGGACCAGAAAACGTGCCTGATGACGTGGTTTTTCAAGACCATCCGGACGACTTTTTCTTCACCGTCGAGCGTCAAGACACCCAGCACTGAGACTTAGGCACAGGCGTCTCGGATCGCACGAATGTTTTCGCCATAAGGTGCGGGGTTTGAAACTGATCCACCACGGAAAACTGCAGAACCCGCCACCAACACATCAGCGCCCGCATTGGCAACCAAGGGTGCCGTAGCAGGGGTCACGCCGCCGTCGATTTCGATATGAATTGGGCGGTCACCAATCATTGCGCGCAGCTTGGCAACTTTTGCAGTCATGTCGATAAACGACTGCCCCCCAAAACCAGGGTTCACGGTCATGACACAGACCAAATCAACCATATCAAGCAACTCTTCTACCGCACTGGCAGGGGTTGCAGGGTTCAACGCAACTCCCGCTTTGGCACCCGCACCACGGATTGCCTGCAAAGTTCGGTGGATGTGTGGACCCGCCTCAACGTGCGCCGTGATGAAATCTGCGCCGCTTTCGGCAAATGCTTCGATGTAGGGATCAACCGGCGCAATCATCAGATGCACGTCCATCACACCCTTGATGTGCGGACGGATCGCTTTGCAGGTGCTGGGACCAAATGTGATGTTGGGCACGAAATGACCGTCCATTACATCCACGTGGACCCAATCAGCGCCTTGCGCCTCAACGGCCTCACACTCTGCGCCAAAATTGGCAAAATCCGCAGACAAAATTGACGGGGCGATTTTTAGTGAGCGATCAAATGACATTGGGCAGAGACTCCAGCTTGGGTTTGGCAAGCTCTTAGCGCCCCCGACCCCTTTTGGCTAGGAATTGTCGCATAAGCTGTCATCGCCGCGCTTTGCACCGTTTCACTTTGGGTGTATCGGTGAGGCAAATCTTGCACCAATTCGGCAAAGGCGTCATCGTAAATTCATGCAAACCCTGTCTCAACTTCCCTCCGTCACGCTGCCGCGCAATGATGGTATCCCACTTGATCTTGATTGGGTCGCAAGCGTTCAGGCCAACACCTCAGCGATTGAGAGACGCGCCAAAACACTGCCCGCGCGGCGCTCAGTCAAGAAAGACCATCAGGCCGCTTGGTTGCTGAAAGCAGTTTCATGCATCGACCTGACCA
The DNA here is from genome assembly GCF_965655635.1 of Nereida sp. Lineage (NCBI taxonomy): Bacteria > Pseudomonadati > Pseudomonadota > Alphaproteobacteria > Rhodobacterales > Roseobacteraceae > Nereida > Nereida sp. Next base: position 24,200 of record NZ_CBFHHE010000021.1, on the reverse strand, counting down.
CCCTGTCTGGTGATGATACGCAGGGGCGCGTTCGCAGACTGTGCGCCAAGGCCAAACAGCCCGTCGCATCCCAAACACTGGATGCTTTCGGCCTGCCAAACCTGACGACCGGCGCAGTATGTGTGTACCACGACATGATTGAAACCGCCGTCAAAGCGCTTGAGGGCACTGGCATTCTAGTGGCAGCTGTTTCAACTGGCTTTCCTGCGGGCCTATCCCCACTGCACCTAAGGCTTGAAGAAATCCGCGAAAGCGTAAAGGCGGGGGCCTGTGAAATCGACATCGTCATCTCGCGCCGTCACGCCCTTACAGGCAACTGGCAGGCGCTTTATGATGAGACAAAGGCCATGCGTGAAGCTTGCGGGCCAGCCCACATGAAAGCCATTCTTGCAACAGGCGAGTTGGGCACGTTGCGCAATGTCGCCCGCGCCAGCTTGGTGTGCATGATGGCAGGCTCTGACTTCATCAAGACATCCACCGGCAAAGAGCCGGTCAATGCGACCTTACCAGTGACCCTGACGATGCTGAGGGCAATTCGGGCCTATCACGCCAGAACCGGCCTAATGGTAGGCTACAAACCTGCAGGTGGCATCTCAAAGGCTAAGGATGCAATCACCTATCTAACGATGATCAAAGAGGAACTTGGTGACCGCTGGCTACAGCCCGATCTGTTCCGCTTTGGCGCTTCCTCCCTTCTTGGCGACATCGAGCGCCAACTCGAACATCATCTAACGGGGCGCTACTCCGCCACCCACCGCCATCCGATTGGATAACTCATGACAGTAAAAGACATTTTCGAAACGATGGATTACGGAACCGCGCCTGAAAGCACATCAGAAGCCATGGCGTGGCTGGCCGAACATAACGCAGCATTCGGACATTTCATTGACGGCGCTTTCACCGTTCATAGCAACGGCTTTGCAAGCAAAAACCCCGCCACCGGCGAGGCTCTGGCGCAGATTAGTCAGGCGCATCAATCAGATGTAGATGCCGCAGTGAAAGCCGCCCGCAAGGCGCAACCGAAATGGGCCAAAGACGGTCACGCTCGTGCAAAAGTGCTTTATGCGATTGCGCGCCTTTTACAAAAACACAGCCGTCTTTTTGCTGTTCTTGAAACGCTTGATAATGGCAAACCAATCCGCGAGAGCCGCGACATTGATGTGCCTTTGGCGCAGCGCCATTTCTATTACCACGCAGGCATGGCGCAACTGATGCGCAGCGAGTTGCCTGACGCCGAAGCACTTGGTGTTTGCGGTCAGATCATCCCGTGGAACTTTCCGCTATTGATGTTGGCTTGGAAGATCGCGCCAGCTCTGGCAATGGGCAACACAGTTGTGCTGAAGCCTGCAGAATACACAACGCTCACCGCATTATTGTTTGCCCAAATCTGTCAACAAGCGGGCGTTCCCAAAGGCGTTGTGAACATCGTGACCGGTGATGCCGCAGTAGGCGAAATGATCGTGGCGGCAGACGTCGACAAAATTGCATTCACTGGCTCAACGCAAGTTGGGCGGATCATCCGTGAAGCCACAGCAGGCACCAGCAAAGCCCTGACCCTAGAGTTAGGGGGCAAGTCTCCTTACATTATTTTCGACGACGCCGATATCGACAGCGCTGTTGAAGGGCTGGTCGATGCGATTTGGTTCAACCAAGGTCAAGTGTGCTGCGCGGGCTCGCGCCTGTTGGTTCAAGAAGGCATCGCAGATGATGTTTATGCACGCCTTAAAACCCGCATGAAAGCGCTCCGCGTGGGCAATCCGCTCGATAAATCAATCGACGTGGGTGCAATCGTTGATCCAGTGCAGCTTGAGACGATCAAGTCACTTGTGGCGTCGAACGAAGATGGTGAGCTGTTCCAAACATCAGCCCCCGAGGGATGTTTTTATCCCCCAACACTCATCACGGGCCTGCATCCGGCAGATGATTTGATGCAGCGGGAAATTTTTGGCCCTGTGCTTTGCGCAACGACATTCCGCACCCCCGCAGAGGCTGTGGAAGTTGCCAACAACACCCGTTACGGCTTGGCCGCCTCTGTGTGGTCGGAGAACATCAACCTCACACTAGACATCGCTCCCAAGCTTGTCAGCGGCATCGTCTGGATCAACGGCACGAACATGATGGACGCAGCCAGTGGCTTTGGCGGTGTGCGCGAAAGCGGCTTTGGGCGCGAAGGCGGGTGGGAAGGGCTCAGCGCTTACACAAAGCCGAAAACTGTGCGCAAACCACTTGGCACCCTGACCGCCTATACCGGTGATGCAGCTCCCGCTGACGCGATCGACCGAACGGCCAAGCTTTACATCGGCGGCAAACACGCACGTCCAGACAGCGGATATTCAAAGGCTGTATTCGGTAAAAAAGGCGACCTTTTGGGGCACGTCAGCTTGGCAAGCCGCAAAGATATCCGCAACGTCGCCGAGGCCACCCAAGCCGCAAAATCATGGTCTGCAACAACAGGCCACCTGCGCGCGCAAATTCTGTACTATCTTGCCGAAAACCTGGCAGCGCGCAGCGGTGAATTTGCCGCGCGCCTTGACGCCATGCAGGGCGGCAAAGACGGAGCAGCCGAAGTCGCAGCGTCTCTTGATCGCCTGTTCAGTGCGGCAGCTTGGGCAGATAAATACGACGGCAATATCCATGATGTACCCATGCGCGGCGTGGCAATGGCAATGCATGAACCAATCGGTACCATAGGGATTATCGCGCCCAATGAGGCGCCACTGTTGGGTTTGATCAGTACGCTGGCCCCTGCATTGGCCATGGGCAACCGCGTTATTTTATGCGCCTCAGAGCCTTTTCCATTGGCAGCGACAGATCTAATCCAAGTGTTGGAAACGTCAGATATCCCTGCGGGGGTCGTGAATATTTTAACCGGCTCGCATAGTGAACTGGCGCCGCATCTTGCAGGTCACATGGGCATTGAGGCCTGCTGGAGTTTCGGCAGCGCGAATGTATCTAAGGCTGTCGAAGTCGCGTCCGTGGGTAATCTAAAACGCACATGGGTCAACAACGGACTACAAACAGACTGGAGCCGTGACCAGACGAAACAGATACTGGCGCATGCCACCCAAGTGAAAAATATCTGGGTGCCTTACGGCGAATAACGCGGCTTGGTTTAACGGCCAAGCCAGCCACGGATGCGCGTGCGTGTTCCATCAAGGCCTTCATCAACTTCGTCCCCAAGCGGATCAATCTTGGCAACGCGGAACCTACGCCACCGCACCCAAACGGCCCAAAAGACGGCTGCGAGCATGGTCAGGAAAACGATGTTGAACCACGGGATGAGCTGTACATCCGGCCCTGTGACACGCTTGATACTGATCGCGTTTGGGTAGATCGAAAGAAACTCACTGCGCAAACCGTAGTGGGTCACCGCGTACCACTCATCACGCTCAACAGACTGGGCTTCAGCCTGTAGGTTTGAGCTGTCGAGTTTGAAATAAAATGGGCCCCCAAAGCCCGTATCTTCATTGCGAAATACATAAGGCCGCTCGCGGGCCATGCGCGTGTTGATCAACCGCAAGTCACGGTTTTGAAGGGTCGCGTCATTGCCGCTGTCGGATTGCGCATAGAACACGCGGTTCCAGCCGGACAAATCAGCGCGTAAAATCTCTGTACCTTTGATCTGAACGATGTCGCGCTGTGGCAGACTGTAATACAGAACCGAGCCAACGCTCAGCCAAAATACGGTAAGGATCGACCACTTAATGAAACGCATCAGACAGGCTCTTTTCTACATAAAATTCTGGACGTAAATCAGCGTCGCACCAACACCAATTGGGACGATGTAGATCACCACGGCCAGCCACACCTTGAGCAACTTCATATAGCCGGTCATCTCTTCATTGATGAACGCATCGCGGTCACCTACGCGTAATTCAGAAGCCCATCTGGTGATCAGCCGCTCGCGGTGTGCTGTGCGAAAATACATCAACAGACACACATACAGCGCGGTCAGCACCAGAAGAAACAAGACTAAAATACGCCACATCGTTCAATCCGCCTTTTTCCGTTACCGCCGTTCGCGCAGCGCGCGTCCGAAATATGCGATTACGCCTACTGGTACCCAGATAATTGCAGCAGTGGCACTCAACAAGAGGACAACTTGAAGCTCATACAAAACCGCACCCTGCGTCCGCAATCCAAGGTAGGCCAGCGCAAGAAGCGTTTGCCACCCTAACATCCACAAAAGTGTGACACCCAATGTTCGCACAACACTGCGAAGTTGGGTGACATCGTCCGCAAGGTTTTTCCAACCGACATACGCCGCCAGAACGGCGACACCCAGCCAATACAGCACTCCCAAGCTCATTGCATGAGTACCTTGCGCACCAAGCCTGATGGCCTCACCCATCTCCAAAGATATCGCGCACTATTCGCCGTCATGCCTCTATACCTTCTTCACGCACGCCCGTGGTTGCTAGACAGGTTACGCGCGCCGTGTCATCAAACAAGAAAAACGAACGAGGAGTTTTCCCAATGGGGATACAAGACCTGATTTCACGCCTGAATGACACCGCTTTATTGCGGACCCAAGCCTATGTGAACGGCGAATGGGTGGATGGCGATGAAGGCACGTTTGATGTGACCGATCCTGCCACGGGTGATGTAGTGGCCCAAGTCGCAGATCTGTCACGCGCCCAAGTTGCAGCCGCAATTGAGCACGCACAAAGCGCACAAAAAGCATGGGCAAAACTGGCCGCCAAGGAACGCTCACAAGTTCTGCGGAAATGGTTTGATTTGATGATGGCCGCGCAAGAAGACCTCGCGATCATCCTTACCGCAGAAATGGGCAAACCACTTGCCGAAGCACGCGGAGAGATCGGATATGGCGCTTCATTTGTGGAATTCTTTGCAGAGCAAGCAAAGCGCATCTACGGTGAGACAATCCCCGGACACCAAGCGGACAAGCGCATCACAGTGATCAAACAACCCATCGGCGTTGCGGCATCGATCACCCCGTGGAACTTCCCCAATGCAATGATCACCCGCAAAGCGGCGCCCGCGTTGGCAGCAGGCTGCGCATTTGTGGCCCGCCCGTCCGAACTTACACCGCTTTCTGCCTTGGCTATCGGTGAATTGGCCGCCCGTGCCGGACTGCCTGCAGGGTTGTTCCAAGTGGTGACCACATCTGACGCCTCATCAACGGGCAAAGAGTTCTGCGAAAACCCGACCGTACGCAAATTGACATTCACCGGCTCAACGGCTGTGGGGCGCATTTTGCTGTCTCAAGCCGCCGATCAAGTGATGAAGTGCTCTATGGAGCTTGGTGGAAACGCACCGTTCATCGTATTTGATGACGCAGATTTGGATGAAGCTGTAATTGGCGCGATGGCGTGCAAATTCCGCAACAACGGCCAAACATGCGTCTGTGCAAACCGCATTTATGTGCAGGCCGGCGTCTATGACGCCTTCGCCCAGAAATTTGCAGCGGCAGTGGCGAAATTGAAAATCGGTAGTGGTTTTGACGGCGCAGACCTTGGCCCGCTGATTTCGGCCAAAGCGGTTGAAAAAGTCGAAGATCATATCGCCGATGCCACTTCTAAAGGCGCGTCAGTGCTGATGGGCGGCTCACGTGACAATACTGGCCCGCTGTTCTTTGCACCCACTATTTTGACCGACGTCACCCAAGAGATGAAAGTTAGCCAAGAAGAAACCTTTGGGCCGATGGCACCTTTATTCAAATTTGAGGACGAAGATGAGGTGATTGAGATGGCCAATGATACGATCTTTGGCCTTGCCTGCTACTTCTACGCCAAAGACCTGAGCCGTGTTTACAGAGTGGCAGAGGCGCTGGAGTACGGCATAGTCGGCATCAATACAGGCATCATCAGCACCGAGAACGCCCCTTTTGGCGGTATCAAGCAGTCGGGCCTTGGTCGCGAAGGAAGCCACCACGGCATCGAGGAATATCTTGAGCTGAAATACATGTGCATGTCCGTCTAACCGACGATACGACAGGAAAACGAAGGCGCGGCACATAGAAATGCTGCGCCTTTTTTGTTGTTCAGTGGGATTGATAGCGTGGTTTAATTTACAGCCTTCGCATCCACCATGTCAGACGCAACCGGCGATTGGCTTTGAATGGGGATTTGGCGCGGTTTCAAAGCTTCGGGGACTTCGCGCAGCAAATCAATGTGCAGCATACCATCCTTGTGGACCGCACCTGTTACACGAACGTGGTCTGCCAGATGGAACCGCCGCGAAAACGCGCGTGTCGCGATCCCGCGATGCAGATAGGTGCGCTTGGCGGTTTCTTGGGGTTTGCTGGCGGTGATGTGCAGAGCATTTTCCTTCACCTCGACCTCAAGATCATCTTCAGAAAAACCTGCGACAGCGATGGAAATACGGTATCCATCTTCGTCGGTTTTCTCGATGTTATAGGGTGGGTAGCTTTGTGTGCCTGCGTCATTCGTCATGACGCGGTCCATCAAATCAGCAATCTGATCAAAGCCAACGGTGGCGCGGTAAAGCGGTGACATATCAAGAGTTCGCATGGGTATCCTCCTAGAAGCGATAGATGTGCGGCCATCCCGATTGGGCATGGTCCAATAGTTCTACGGCCCCAGTACTGGCAACCGTGAAATTTAGTTGGGAACGGCTTTGCAGCGTTTCAAGCCCCTCACGTTGTGCGCAGCTAAGGTTTGATAAACTTCGCGCCAGTCTCGGACCGTTGACCACTTAAAATTGTTTTGCTGCGCGCGCCCGATTGCCCTTTCCAGTGCCCTTCGCCTGCGTTCAGACGGCTTGCAAGACCTTCCAGGTTTTGCTGCAGGTTCGCACCCAAAGAAACGCCCTGCCCATCCATTTCCGCCTTAGCAGACACAACAGAAACGATCTTTGCGATACCATTTTGAAACTGAAAAATCGGCGCTCCTGAACTGCCGAAATCCACCTCGCAGGAAAGCACAAGCGCACCGGCTTGCTTGCCCAAAACTGCACATACCTCTTGGATTGAGGCCGCACTTGCCCGGTCATGGGCGTATGAGACAACACCAACATTATCCCCACGCTTGGGCAAACGGTCCGTCAAAAAGGGTTTCACGCGTGTGTCACGGATCGGTCGCTCAAGTTCCAACAAAGCAATGTCCATGCGGATGCGCGTCGTAGGAGTGGCGTTGGAATAATCATACCCTTCGGCAACAACAGCGCGTGTGACCTGCCGGTAACTCTGCGCACGCCCATTGCGCAGCCCTGCCAAAAAACGGATCGTACGGTGATCAATCCGCGTGCCGCTGTCTTTATCGAACAAACAATGCGCAGCGGTCAGCACCACCTGCGGCGTAATAAGAGCACCAGTGCAAAAGCCCGTCCCAGAAATATCAAGCTGACCCACACCTTCAAAACCGCGGTTGTCGTCACCCGTTTGAAACTGGCTAAGCCGCGTGTCCTCCGCCAACGAAAACGTCGCTGAAAGGAAAAATGACACCAAGAGAAAGGCAAAGCGCATAGATTTTTCTACCAAAGTTTTGAGCGCACACTTTGGCCGCCTTTAGCCCTTAGCGCAAGATAGGAACCTGAGGCGCACTCGCGTCGCGTTCAAATGCAGGAGGCAAAGGGCCACCAGTTGCCCAATCCAACAGCTCAACTGTATGAACAATTGGCACACTCGCGGCAGAGCCAATTTGCATCATGCAGCCGATGTTACCAGCCGCAATCACATCAGGGTTCTTGGCCTCAAGCGTTCTTACTTTCCAGTCTTTAAGTTGTTTTGAAATGGCTGGCTGCATCAAATTGTAAGTCCCCGCGGACCCACAACACAGATGGCTATCCGCCGGTTCAACCACGTCAAAACCCGCATTTCGCAAAAGGGCTTTGGGAAACGTTTTAATCTGTTGGCCATGCTGCAATGAGCAAGCTGCATGATACGCAACAGTCATGCTTTGCTCAGGCAGCGTTGGCATCTCAAGTTTCATCAAAACCTCGGAGACATCCATCGCAAGGCCTGCAATTGTTTTGGCATCACTCGCAAGATCAGTGCCCTCAAACATATGGCCGTAATCTTTGATCGTAGTGCCACATCCACTTGTGCTGATGACAACGGCATCAAGACCGTCACCATTTACATGCTTCATCCACGCTTTGATGTTTGCACCCGCCGCCGAATGACTTTCAGACGTTTTGCCCATGTGATGGGTCAGCGCACCACAACAACCCGCACCCTCGGCCACAACAACCTCGCAACCAAGTCGGGTCAAAAGCCGGATAGTGGCGTCGTTAATATCAGTGTTGAGCGCCTTTTGCGCACAGCCTGTCATCAATGCTACACGCATTTTCTTTTTGGCTTTCGGCGCGAATGTCTGGGGATCATCATTGCGGCTAACAGGTGGTATTTTTTTGGGCGCCATCTCCAGCATCGCCCGAAGCCGCGCATCAGGCATCAACTTCGCGAACGGACGCCCCAATTTCGCACCCGCAAGTGCCCAACGAAAACGCATAGGATAAGGCAATATTTTCGATAGCACCCACCGCAACACGCGATCATCCCAACGGCGTTTATAATTCTGTTCGATGTACTCGCGCGCATGATCAACCAAATGCATATAATGCACACCGCTTGGACAGGTCGACATACATGCCAAACATGACAAGCACCGATCAACGTGCTTGACCGTATCTGGGTCAGGCGCACGATTATTTTCTAGCATATCTTTGATCAGATAAATCCGCCCACGAGGGCTGTCCAATTCATCCCCCAGAACCTGATACGTAGGGCACGTCGCAGTACAAAAGCCGCAGTGCACACAGGTTCGGAGTATCTTGTTTGAACGCGCCGTGGCCGGATCTAACAACTGCTCTTCGGTAAATTCAGTACGCATGGCCTACCCCATCAATCCTGTATTCAAAATGCCGCGTGGGTCAAATTTTGCCCGCAACGCGTCACTCAAGCGGCGCACGCCTGCATCTTCCGGATGGAACACAGGCAAGGATGCACGCGTTTGAGCAGAGGCGCGCACCAACGTGGCGTGACCCGAAATGCCCTGTAACGCGGTGCGCACGTCACGCCCCTCGGCAACTCGCAACCAAATCAAACCGCCGCCCCAATCCAATAAAGCTGCATCCGCACCAACAGCCTCCAAGACCGCAGGCGCGTCGGAAGGACGGACAGAAACACGCCAAACATCGCCTTCTTTACCGTGGAACACGGACACATCCCGAATGCCTTCCCACAGGGTCACGTCATCAGAAACGCTCATCTCACCAAAACCAGCCAGCACCTTTTTCAATTCACCAGCGCGATACGTCACGCTGTCTTCAAATCCTTCGATGCGCAGGTAAGCCTCGCGCAGCGCTGGATCATAGGCGGCGCCCGTAACTTCGTAAGGGCTACCCAGACCAGCGGACAGAGCCCCAACAGCGCGCAATGCGTCTACGTCATGCAAAATGGTCGTGGCTTGGGTCTGCGCAACGGGAAGTACCTTCAGAGATACCTCCGTCAGGACACCCAAAGTTCCAAAGCTACCTGACATCAATTTCACAAGATCATAACCTGTGACATTCTTCATTACGCGACCGCCATTTTTCAAAATGCGGCCAGCCCCATCAACCATACGCACGCCCAACATATGATCACGGCAGGCACCCACCGAAATGCGGCGCGGGCCACTTACGTTTGCAGCAACACAACCACCAATCGTCGATGTGCCAGATGTGCCAAGCAGGCCGCGGTGGTCCATCGGCTCAAATGCGAGGCGCTGATTTTCGGCGGCAACTGCCGCCTCAATCTCTGACAACGACGTTCCAGCTTTGGCCACAAGCGTTAGCGCACTGGGCTCATAAAGCGTGATGCCCGATATGCCAGCGGTCTCAACCAATTCACCTGCGACAGGCGCGCCAATATCGCGGGTGCCACCACCAACAATACGCAATGGACCGCGAGCAGCCGCAATATTTTCGGCAAAGGCCGCTTCAGTTTCAGGTCTCATGATAACTTCTTTTGTTTCTAAATATCCAAAAAGAGGCGCTTATTCCGCCGCGATATTACTCACGCGGCGCGCATCAGATGAGGCAAGCGGGAACACTTTTGCAGGGTTCAAGAGCCACTTAGGGTCAAACACATCTTTGACTGACATCTGAATATCCAGATCATCAGGGGCATATTGGTCAACCATCAAATCGCGCTTCTCAATGCCGACACCATGCTCACCCGTCAGGCACCCACCCACTTCTACACACAGACGCAAAATGTCCGCGCCCATTTGCTCGCACAGCTCCAAATCACCGTCTTTATTCGCATTATAAAGGATCAGCGGGTGCATATTGCCGTCGCCTGCATGGAACACATTACCAACCTGCAGACCATATTGCTCTGACAACTCACCAATCCGACCAAGCACTTGGGGCAGCGCAGAAACAGGGATCGTTCCATCAAGACACATGTAATCGCTAATCTGGCCAATCGCGCCAAACGCAGATTTTCTACCCAACCAAATCGCGGCACTTTCTTCGGAGCTTTTGCTTTGGCGCACCTCAATTGGATCGTGCTTAGCTGCAATCTGGGCAATCAGATCAAGCTGCATATCAATCTCGGCGTCAGACCCTTCGACTTCAATGATCAACAGCGCATTACAATCTGGGTAGCCAGCTTGGGCAAAATTTTCAGTTGTCTCAATGCAAAGCCGGTCCATAAATTCAATCGCCACTGGCAGAACGCCCGCCTTGATAATGTCCGCAACACAGGCGCCCGCGACCTCATTATCATTAAAGGCCACCAACACCGGGCGCGCGCCTTCGGGTTTACGCAAAATCCGCAAGGTCGCTTCGGTGACAACGCCAAGCTGGCCTTCCGACCCACAAATAAGTCCAAGCAGATCAAGCCCTGGAGCGCCCAGATGCGCGCCACCGATCTCGAGGATTTCACCCTCCATCGTGACCATCTTGACGCCCATCAAATTGTTGGTTGTCACACCGTATTTCAGACAATGCGCACCGCCCGAGTTCATAGCGATGTTACCAGCAATCGCGCATGCAAGCTGGCTGGAGGGATCAGGTGCGTAAAAGAAGTCGTTCTCTTCAACGGCGCCTGTCACACTCAAATTCGTACGGCCAGATTGGACCCGGACGTAGCGGTCATCGTAGTTCGTCTCAAGAACTTCATTCATGCGCGACACCCCAAGGATCACACAATCAGCGGTGGGCAGAGCACCGCCAGCAAGCGACGTGCCAGAGCCGCGCGGCACCACGGGGACGTCTTCTTCATGGCAAATTTTCAAAACAGCGGCGACTTGTTCGGTTGTGCTTGGCAATACGGCGGCAAGCGGTGGGCACTTGTATGCGGTGAGCGCATCGCATTCATACGCCTTCACCTCGCGCTCTTCATGGATAACCGCATCAGAGGGCAAAACCTCACTCAACCGACGCACAACAGCTGCTTTTTTAGACAACACAGCAGTATTCGGGACAGGCATTTCCATGATAAACGCTCCAGCTTGATACGATTGGTAAGAGAATATAACCAATTTCAAGCTGACGCAAGGATTCCCATCTTGCAAAACGCCGCAGCAAGGTTCACCCAAGGCGTATGGATTGGATCAAAATTATACATATTCTGTGCGTAATGGGCTGGATGACGTCCATCTTCGCCGTTCCCCGTGCGCTGATCTATTGGAAGCGCGACTTTGATAAACACAGTGTTAACGGCGATTTAGGCGATCTGACGTACCGACTATATCGTTTTTCCGCAGGCCTTGCAGTGATCGCAATCTTCACTGGTATCTGGCTGGCAAGCCTTTGGGGATTCCCGCAATGGGCTTGGTGGAAACTGGTTGTTGTGGCGTGCCTAGCTGGCCATTACATTTATACTGGCAAGATGGTTTCAGACGCCCAGCAGGGCCAATTCCCACGTTCTGACCGCTGGCTAAGAGTTTTCAATGAAGTGAGCGTCTTTGGCGCGATTGGTGTTTTGTGGCTGGTCGTGGTCAAACCTTTCTAGGCGCTGCAACTTTAGGCGCGCCGTCCTTCACGCAACCACGCCGCAATACTTATTCCTGCCGCAAGAAGCAAAAACAGCCACGTAGGAACCAGCGACGTTAGAACCACATCTGTCGTTTGATACGCCTCTCGCGGCGTTAGACCGATCCACCCCCGACCTGACGCAGGCCGCCCCACACGAACATCGCGGAGGCGCGGCACACCATCGACTATAGGGACAATACCGCCCTGCGTTTTCTCCACGGCGGGGGCCAATAAGTCAGGCGTGGCAATAGTATCAGCAAACTCTCGCGGCGCGGCGGGGCCAATCGCTTTCACCGCTTCAATTATACCGTCACTCAGGCGATAAAGACCCATGTCACCCGCCTCAAGCACCGCCTCAAATTGCCCGGATGCAACCTCGCTCAGAGTAATCGTTTGCTCCGCACCATCGGGCGTCGTCACAACCACATCGGACACGTCATCAGACAAAGTACGCCGCGTGATAACAAGTGTATCTCCATCTTGTTCGGCGGTCAGTGTTTCTTCCTCAAGCTCGGGCTCTTTCATCATCCAATGCGCAAGGCGGCGCAACAGTTCAAGCTGCGGACCACCACCTTCAAAACCACGATCCCAAAGCCATGCCTGATCTGATGCAAGCTCCGCTACACGCCCATCACCCGCGCGGTCTAACACCAGAAGTGGCTGATCATCCACGCCCGTCATCACAACTTGCCCCCGCTCAACCTCAACCTCTATCTGTCGTAACCAACGCCCCCAAGTAGGTGGCTGCTCGCCTTTATTTGCACCGGTTAGTCCACGGGTAACCGGATGCTTTGCACCAAGCTCAGACACCTTCGGCAAATACCCCTGTTCAATCACCCGCGCCGTGGGGCGCGCAGGCAAAACATCGGCCAGCGGAGAGCGGTAAATGGAATCTGCTGAAGCAAAGTCAGGACCCGCTGCAATCAAAACCGCACCGCCCTGCTCAACGTAGGTGCGGATGCTATCGATATAGGCCGTAGGCAAAATGCCCCGCCGTTTGTAGCGATCAAAGATAATCAGATCGAACTCATCGATCTTTTCCAAGAAAAGCTCGCGCGTCGGGAAAGCAATCAACGACAGCTCATCAATGGGTACGCCGTCTTGCTTTTCAGGGGGACGAAGAATTGTGAAGTGAACCAAATCCACGCTGCTGTCGGACTTCAAAAGGTTGCGCCAAGTCCGCTCGCCGGCGTGGGGTTCTCCGCTGACCAACAACACGCGCAAACGGTCCCGCACGCCATTGATCTGAACGACAGCTGCGTTGTTGCGGGTTGTTAGCTCTCCATCCAATTCCGGCGTTGAAAACTGCAGCACATTCATGCCCCCGTGGGGAAGCGTCACGGGCAGTTGGAGATCTTCACCCACCGGCACCTCAAAGCGACGGGGTGCGCCACCGTCGATCGCAATGTTCAAAACCGCCCGACCGTTGACCAACGTACTCGGAACAGCACCCACATCATCCAAACGCAGACCCAGCAAAACCTCTTCGCCCACAATCGCGAAAGCAGGCGCGTCTTGAACCGTCAGCTTCCTATCCCAATCTTGGGCGCGTCCTGTCAAAAGGACATGAAAAGGTGCCGCAAAATCTGGCGTCACAGACAGATCATGAACCACACCATCTGTAATCGCCACAGTTCCAGCAACACGTGCACGAGGCTCTTCAGCGAGGATTTGCGACAAGCTGCTCATCAATCTTGTACCCTGATCATCGGGACTGTCTGGCACCTCAATGACGCGTAAGTCCGTGTTTGGCCGTGCCTCCACAGCCGTCACAAGTGCATCAAATGCCTGCGTCGCTTGTATAGAACGATCAGCAATATCTTGGCTGGCAGACTGATCAAGCGCAACGATCACAATGTCATTCAACGGCTCACGGGTTTCATGCTGAAGCGAAGGATTGGCCAGTGCTGACAACAGGCAAGCCGCAGCCAAGGCCCGCAACCAAACACCCGACAGCCCGCGCCACAACGCGAACGCCAATAACAGGGCACATATCGCAACCGCCAACAAAATGACGGGCAACGGTACCAACGAATTGATCAACACCTCATTCATCACGTCACTGCCCCAACCGTTCAAGCAAGGCGGGAACATGCACTTGGTCCGCCTTATAATTGCCCGTCAGAACATACATAATAAGGTTCACCCCAAACCGGTAAGCAATCTCGCGCTGCCGTTCCCCTGCACGGCCACGACCGATTGGCGCCATGGGTCCACCAGATGGACTTACACCCCACGCCGCCGCCCAGTCATTGCCGCCGATCACCACGGGGCTCACACCGTCATTGCGGTTTTGGGCGAGCAAATCAGTACCGTCGCCGACATCATTGCGCGACACCTCCACCCACACATCACGGCTGGTATGACGTCCAGGAAAATCCTGCAGCAGATAAAACGACCGGGTAAGAACGTGCCCGCGCGGAAGCGGCTCCAGTGCTGGAATATCAAGCGGTGCCGCAATCAACTGCAGGCGTTTTCCTTCCGGGCTGTTTGCACCCAACGAGGCTGTGCTACCGTCCCGCGTGTCAAAAAGGATCATCCCGCCAGTGCGCAAATAATTGTTCAGCTTGGCAAAAGCATCCGCCGACGGCAGAGGTTGATTTGCGGTTATAGGCCAGTACAGAAACGGGAAAAACGCCAGTTCATCAGTTTCCAAATCAATGGATGTCGGCACCGTTGGCTCCACCGATGTGCGCCGAAAAAGCACGTCCGAAAGCCCGCGCAGACCCGCAAGCGCCATTTCATCCACACGCGCATCACCCGTTACAACATGAGCAAGCGAGACTTCTGCCGTCGCCTCAATTGCGCGGATATCATCAGATTGCGCCCCCTGTGCATAGGCCGGATCGATACTCAAGATCGGCAAAAGAGCACCAAGGAAAACCGCCGCGACGCTAGGCCCCAAAAGACGACCAGCAAGCCAAAGTGATGCGATAATGTCGACCGACAGAAACGCCAAAGCGGCGCTCAAAAGCCACCCTTTCAGCGGCTGCTCTGCAGGCAGGCTAAGCCCCTCAATCACGACACTGCCTGGCCAATCAGGCGCCGCAAAACGCGCACCACTGCCTAGCACATTGAGCGCCAGACTGCGTGCATCGCTGGTGTAAATCCCGGCACGCACTTGATCATTCACACCGCTATCAGTGAGGGCTAATTCAAGTTGCTCGCCGCTTAGGCCCGCTTGCGTGTTCACTGCGTCAAGCCGCCCATCCACGCCAAGTTCAGCCGTTAACTGCCAAGTGGTTCCCCGCAAATCACCGGCCGCATCCCCTTGTCCGCGTGCGCTGATTGAAAGCCGTTCTAACATCTGCACAAACAAGCCCGATAACGGAAGATTAGACCACTCGGCGTTTGCAGTGATGTGAAACAAGACAACCTGTCCCTGTCCAAGTGCCTTGCGTGTGACCAGTGGCGTACCATCGCTCAGTTCAGCCAGAACACGCTGTGCCAAATCCGGATCAGGCTCTGCAACAAGCTGGCTGTTGACTGCGACATCCGCAGGAACATCGAGGCCATAAAACGGGGTATCAGCAGCAAATGGCGCAAGCGATTTCGGCTCGCCCCATGACATCGCACCGCCAACCGAACGCCCGCCAGACCGCAAGCGCACAGGCATAAGCGGGTCTTGTCTGCCTCGCGCCACATCACTGGCCGCAAGGCGCGGCCCAGAAAATCGCAACAGCAGCCCGCCGCTTTCAACCCAATCGGTCAATCCCTGCGTCTCTGCTTGGGTTAAATTTGCCACATCCGCCAAAACAATCACATCAGGATTAGCCAACAGCGAATCTGGCAACGCGCCTTGAATAAGGTCCGCAGTCGGACGAAGCGCGCGCTCCAAATAATAAAGCTGGGACAGCAGTTGTGCGCCCTCACCGGCGCTGCGCCCGTCAATCAACGCAATTTCGCGCCGCCTTAGCCCGTCATCAGAAAGAGTGACCGCACCAGCGGTTGCGACGCCTTCAATTTCAAAGCGGCTCACACGATTACGCAGCTCAGCCGGTAGGACTATCTCTACCTGCGCGCTCAAGTCTGAGGCCGCAAAGGAGAGAGGCACCTGCGTTAGGACGCGCTCAATGCCTGCGGGATCACGACCAACCGCATTTACGATTATGTCTTTTGCTATGCCGGATCTGTTGCGTAGCGCTTCAACTATGACAACGCCATCTTGCAAAACCGCGGGCGTGAGGCCGAAAATCGGACCACTTTCCTCAAATATTATGACTTCTGACTTAGCCTGAAGTGCTGCAAGTAAAGGCAACCGCCCCTCACGCGCCAAGCCGTCACTCATCCACAAAACTTGCGCACCGTCAGGCACATCTGCCACCCAATCAGGACCGCTTGTCGCCGCCCAAGGTTGGGGGCCCAGCCTCGCAAGACGACTGCGCCAAACATCCGCCGCTGCGAACTCAAGACCAGGCACAGGGTCAGTCAGACGAACCACTGCAGCGCGCCGACCTTGGCGGGCAGCTGCTTCCAGCGCGCTGCCAATTCTGTCCAGTTGCGCTGGCCAATTTTGTGCGCTCGCCCAAGTGCCATCAATGACAATGACTAAAGGTCCCTTAGTATTTTGCGTATCCGCTGAAGGGTTCAAAACGGGGCCAGCAAACCCAATGATTATCGCCGCAACGGCCAACATCCGAAGCAACAGCAACCACCATGGCATTTTGTCGGCCTCAACCTCTGCATCCTTAAGCCCAAGTAGAAGTGACACTGCAGGAAACCGCCGTTTGATTGGCGCAGGCGGCACAGCGCGCAGTAAAAACCATAGAACCGGCAGAGCCAACAAACCCAGCAAAAGCCATGGCGCACCGAATGCGATGTTGGACATAGCCAGCATCTAAGTCCTACCCAAGGCTTGGTAGGCCCAAAGCAACGCCTGTTGCGGCGACTGATCCGTGTGGTGCGTGTGAAACTGCCAGCCAGTCGCTTTTGCCAATCCCGAAAGGGCTACTTTGCGCGCAGCCAGTCGTTCTAGATAGCGGTCCCTCAGGTCACCCGCCCGCTTGGTTTCGTGGCGTAGCACACCGGTGATGCTCTCAAAAATAGTGCGCCCCTTGAAGGGAAAGACCTCTTCTTGCGGGTCCAGCGTTTGGATCAAAACACCGCGTACCCCGCGTGAAGCAGCTTCAGAAACAGCTGCTTCAATCGCAGCGAAATCGCCCAGGAAATCACTTATGAAAACAGCCGTCGAGTACGCTGCCAAATAGCGCGCATCAGGCGCAGAAAAATCCACATCAATTTCGGCCTTCGACAGTGCCGCAGCAATACGCGTCAACTGCCCCATCCCGGCGCGCGGAACAGTCTCACCATCAGCCAGCCCAACCCGTTCTCCGCCGCGCAACATAATTATCGCCAAGGCAAGCCCCAAAAGCTGTGCTCGTTCTGATTTGGTTGGATTACCTTTGCTTGCAAAGCGCATGGAAGCTGCAGGATCGACCCACATCGAAACACTCTGCGCCGTTTGCCATTCCAACTCGCGCACAAACCGCGTGTCGGGGGATTTTGCCGAACGTCGCCAGTCAATCATGCGCGGTTCATCTCCGGCGCGGTGGTGGCGATATTGCCAAAACTCCTCGCCCATCCCGGCCCTCCGCCGTCCATGCACGCCCATCATCACCGTTGAGGCCAGCTGCTCTGCTGCCACCTGCAACGCGGGCAGCTTGCTTGCCTCGGTCTCGGCGCCTAGCCGTGTGGAGAGAGCAGATGCCACCATTACGCGGCCTTTGATCCCGCACCCAAATCCTCAGCGACGGATGAGATCAGAACCTCAAGATCTACACCTTGGGCGCGCGCCGCGAATGACAGCGCCATACGGTGCTTAATTACCGGCACGGCCATGGCGGCCACGTCTTCAAGGGAAGGCGCTAAGCGACCCTCAAGCAGCGCTCGTGCCCGAACGGTCAACATCAAGGCCTGTGCAGCACGCGGACCCGGCCCCCATGCAACGGCTTCGCGGACTTCTTTTGAGGCTACAGCTTCGTCAGGTCGGCACGCACGCACCAAATCCAAAATCGCATCAACCACCGTATCGCCCACGGGCATTCTACGTACGAGCTGTTGGGCACCGCGTAACTCTGTGGCGTCAAAAACCTGCTCAGACACCGCATCTTCAGCGCCCGTTGTCGCCAACAGGATGTCACGTTCCGTGCTGCGATCGGGGTTTTTCACATCGATTTGAACCAAAAAACGGTCCAGTTGGGCTTCGGGCAACGGGTACGTACCCTCCTGCTCAATGGGGTTTTGCGTGGCCAACACATGGAACGGATCACCCAAAGCGCGCTGTTCACCAGCCACGCTGACTTCACGTTCTTGCATGGCTTGCAGCAATGCCGATTGGGTGCGTGGGCTGGCGCGATTGATCTCATCCGCCATCAAAAGCTGGCAAAAAATGGGGCCTTCGATGAAGCGGAAAGCGCGCTTTCCATCAACATCATCAAGAATTTCGGATCCAATGATATCGGCGGGCATCAGATCGGGTGTGAATTGCACACGGCGCTGATCAAGCCCCATTACTGTGCCCAGCGTATCAACAAGCCGCGTTTTGCCCAATCCCGGCAAACCAACCAACAGACCATGACCACCCGATAGTAGCGCCGCGAGACATAGTTCAACCACACGTTCTTGGCCGATAAACCGTTTGGTAATGCTCGTTTTGGCCGCCGCCAGTTTTACGCCCAGCGCATCTATTTGCGCCACCATTTCTACTTCGGCCATGACAAATCCCCCCAACCGCATATATCGTTATCAAACCATGTAAAACGCAAAGGGCAAATGACAAAACAATGAGCGATCACATCAATGTGCCCCCGTCCGCGGAAGGCATCGCCGCATCCGCCCAAGCCGCGCAAAAAGGCAAAGGTTTGCCGCCCGTTCATCTGTGGAATCCGCCTTTTTGTGGCGATTTAGACATGGAAATAAAACGCGATGGCACATGGTTTTATCAAGGCACACCCATCGGCAGGCAACCGCTCGTGCGGCTGTTTTCAACGATTTTGAAACGCGAGGGCGACAAATACTTTTTGGTCACACCGGTTGAGAAAGTAGGCCTTCGGGTGGTGGACGCGCCGTTTGTGGCTATTGATTTTGATGAAACGCCACGCGGGCTGACATTTCACACGAACGTAGGTGATGTGGTCGTAGCTGGCCCAGATCATCCCATTCGCGTCACTTACAGCGATGCAGGCGAACCCTCACCCTACATTTTGGTACGTAGCAATCTTGAGGCGTTGATTGATCGCAAGTCATTTTACCGGCTTGCTGATATCGGGCACCACCAAGACCACGACGGCGCAAAATGGTTTGGTGTCACCTCTCAGGGAAGTTTCTTTCCGCTCATCCGCTCGGCTGATTTGGAGGCCTGAGCCGCGCTAGTGCGCCTCAGCCCAATTCGCCCCGCGCCCCGCATCCACAATCAGCGGCACATCAAGATGTACCGCTGGGCTAGCCGCGTTCTCCATCACCTCTTTGGCCACAGCCGTTAGTGCGTCAGCGGCATCCGCATCTACTTCGAACAACAGTTCGTCATGTACCTGCAAAAGCATCTTGGCAGGTAAATCAGCAATGGCCTCGGGCATACGGATCATCGCACGACGGATAACATCAGCCGCGGTGCCCTGAATGGGAGCGTTGATGGCGGCGCGTTGCGCAAAGCCAGCCCGTGGACCTTTGGCGGCAATCTCTGGCGTGTTGATCTTGCGCCCAAAAAGCGTCTCAACGTAGAGGTGCTCTTTTGCAAAGGCTTTCGTCTCAGTCATGTAATCTTTGATGCCAGGGAACCGTTCAAAATAGCGGTCAATAAAACCCTGCGCCTCGGCACGCGGAATGCGCAAGTTACGCGCAAGACCAAAGCCGCTGATGCCGTAGATCACCCCGAAATTGATGGCCTTCGCTTGGCGGCGCACGTCGGGTGTCATCTCATCAAGGGGGACGTTGAACATCTCGGATGCGGTGAGCGCGTGAATGTCCAACCCGTCTTTGAACGCCTGTTTTAGCTCCGAAATATCAGCCATATGCGCCAAGATCCGCAGCTCAATCTGACTATAATCTAGCGCCACAAGGACTTTGCCTTCAGGGGCTACGAACGCCTCACGAATGCGGCGACCCTCTTCGGAACGAATTGGAATATTTTGCAAATTCGGATCCGTAGACGCAAGGCGACCAGTATTGGCACCAGCGATAGAATAGCTTGTATGAACGCGGCCCGTGTGCGGATTGATATGATCTTGCAGCGCATCTGTGTAGGTCGATTTCAGCTTACTCAACTGCCGCCAATCCAAAACACGGGCCGGCAGATCATGCTCGGTTGCGAGGTCCTCAAGCACTTCGGCACCCGTTGCATACGCACCGGTTTTGCCCTTCTTGCCACCCTCGATACCCATCTCATCAAATAGGATTTCCCCAAGTTGTTTAGGAGAGCCTACGTTAAAGCTACGTCCTGCCAGCTTGTGGATTTCATCCTCAAGCCCTGCCATTTTCTGGGCAAAGGCGTTTGACATCCGGCTCAGAGTATCGCGGTCAACTTGCACACCCGTCCGCTCCATCTGGGCCAAGACAGGCACCAAAGGACGTTCAAGCGTTTCATAAACTTTGGTGACTTGGCTGCGGTGCAACCGTGGCTTGAAGTACTGCCACAAGCGAAGCGTGATATCCGCATCCTCTGCGGCGTAAGGTACCGCCTCCTCAACAGGGACGCGATCAAAGGTGCGCGCAG
Source organism: Nereida sp. (assembly GCF_965655635.1). Classification (NCBI taxonomy): domain Bacteria; kingdom Pseudomonadati; phylum Pseudomonadota; class Alphaproteobacteria; order Rhodobacterales; family Roseobacteraceae; genus Nereida; species Nereida sp. The sequence continues at coordinate 3,538 of NZ_CBFHHE010000021.1, read as the reverse complement.
ATTTACCCGCACCCAAAAGCGGCTTGATCGGGATTGGTGTATGGCTCAAATACCGATCCGACAGCGCATCCATACCGTGGTTATGCAAACCGGCGTTCATTGCATAAGACATCAACATCGTGTCATCAATCGGGTGCACAGCGATGCCTTCATTCGCAAAAATCTTAGCATCATATTTCATGTTCTGGCCGATTTTCACGATGCTCGGGTCTTCCAGCATTGGCTTGAGCATACTCAGGCAAGTGGCAAAATCCAATTGCCCCTCGGCCAGCGTATCATCCCCGAATAAATCATCCGCATCGCCACCTTTATGGGTCAGCGGAATATAGCAGGCCTTGCCCGCATCCACGCATAAAGAAACACCCACCAGATCGGCGATCATCTCATTCAGGCCCGTTGTCTCCGTATCCACCGCCACATAGCCGCGGGCATAAATACGGTCGATCCACAACTGAAGGGCCTCTGGGGTTTTCACCCATTCATAAGCGGCAGCGTCGAAAGGCACCGCTTCAGCTTCGGGCGCGTCTGCACTGGCAGCAGGCGTATCTTCAATGGTCGGAGCCTCTGCACCCAAAGTATCAGCAATGCGCCGCGTCAGGGTGCGGAACTCCATCTCAGCCAAGAAGGCCAGAAGCTTTTCCGGGTCGGGATCGCGAACTTCCAAATCATCAAGGCCGTAATCTAACGGCGTCTGATCATCGAGGGTCACGAGACGTTTTGAGAGTTCAATCTGTTCGCGGTGATTTATCAGCGTTTCACGGCGTTTGGGCTGCTTAATCTCGGACGCGCGGTCCAGCAAAGTCTCCAGATCGCCATACTCGTTGATCAACAACGCAGCAGTTTTTACGCCGATACCCGGCGCGCCCGGCACATTATCAACGCTATCGCCTGCAAGCGCCTGCACATCCACAACACGCTCAGGGCCAACACCAAACTTGGCCTCAACTCCTTCGCTATCAATCAGGTTGTTTTTCATGGCGTCAAACATCTCAACACCGCCACCGACAAGTTGCATCAGATCTTTATCGCTTGAAATGATCGTGCAGCGCCCTCCAGCTTCACGCGCCATACGCGCAAGCGTTGCAATGATATCGTCCGCCTCATAGCCAGCCTGCTCTTTGCACGCGATGTTAAAGGCTTCGGTCGCTTTGCGGGTTAGCGGAATTTGTGGGCGTAGGTCTTCGGGCATCGCATCGCGGTTAGCCTTGTAAAAATCATACATATCATTGCGAAACGTATGGCTGCCCTTGTCAAAGATAACAGCCAAATGGGTCACGTCATTACCCGTGTTGCCCTCAACGTACCGCTGCAACATGTTGCAAAAGCCCGAGACCGCACCAATCGGCAGCCCGTCTGACTTGCGGGTCAGCGGTGGCAACGCGTGATAGGCACGGAAGATAAATGCTGATCCGTCGATAAGGTGCAGATGGCAGCCGGGTCCAAAAGTCATAGGGGTCGCTCCAGATTAAGTAAGCGCCACCAAAAGATCACAGCGCCGCAGCGGTGGTTTACGCTTTGTCTTGGTGATCCTGATGGATCATTTTGCAGTCGCAGTAGGGGCATTCAACCCAACCATGCTCTTGCGGGATTTGCAGCCAAACGCGAGGGTGACCAAGCGCGCCTTCACCGCCATCACAGGCCACGCGGTATTGCTCGACGATACGTGTTTCAGGGGCTTGTGTTGCCATGATGCAATGTCCTTGGTTGTCGCGGGGCGTCGCCCGCTCTAAGTCTGGCCCTAAGATATACATGACACGCGCAGGGGCAAGACCGACATGGACCAATCCGCCATAGAAATCACCGGACTGCGCAAGACCTATGCCAGCGGGCATGAGGCCTTGAAAGGCATCGACCTGACCATCCCTAAAGGCTCCATCTTTGGGCTTTTGGGGCCAAACGGTGCTGGCAAGTCGACTCTGATCAATATTCTGGCGGGCTTGGTGCTTAAATCATCAGGTAACGTAAAGATTTGGGGGTTTGATCAGGACATCAACCCGAGGCAATCGCGCGCCAGCATTGGTGTGATGCCCCAAGAGCTTAACCTCGATCCGTTCTTTACACCGCGCGGCGCAATGGAGATGCAGGCAGGGCTTTACGGCGTCCCAAAAGCCAAGCGGCGCACGGACCAGATCCTTGATATCATCGGCCTTGCAGACAAAGGCGATGCCTATGCGCGCTCGCTTTCTGGTGGCATGCGCCGACGGCTGTTGCTTGGCAAAGCGTTGGTTCACGCGCCCAACGTGTTGGTTCTGGACGAGCCAACCGCAGGCGTTGATATTGAACTGCGCAATATGCTTTGGGAAAATGTGCGTAAACTGAACGAACAGGGCATGACGATTATCCTGACCACGCACTACCTCGAAGAAGCTGAAGAAATGTGTGACGAAATCGCCATCATCAACCACGGCGAGAAAGTTGCGCAGGACACTACGCAAAACCTATTGGGACGGGTCGATGCAAAAACGCTTTTGATCACACCGTCTGAGGGTGATCCAAGTACGATTGACCTGCCACAGGGCGTGGATATGAGCGTACGCAACGGCAACCAGATCGCGTTCAGTTACAACCGCAAAACCACACCAGCGGATGCAGTCCTTGATGCGGTGCGCGCGGCGGGCGTCAAAATCGCAGACGTGCGCACCGAAGAAGCGGACCTAGAGGAAGTGTTTCTGGCCCTCACCAAGTGCGCTTAGACTTGCGGTAAAAGTCCGCCAAGCCCGCGCCCTGCAACCACATGAACGTGCATGTGCGGGACTTCTTGATTGCCGTCCTGCCCCGCATTTGAAACTAAACGGTAGCCAGAACCAGCTGAGCCAGGGCACACACCCAATGCATGGCACACATCAGCAACCGCACGTGTGAAATCAACGATTTCAGCATCTGACGCCTCAGACGCAAAATGATCGTAAGTCACATAAGCCCCTTTGGGGATAATCAGCACGTGCTCAGGGGCTTGGGGCGCAACATCCCGAAAAGCCAAGGTATGTTCGGTCTCATGGACAGTTGTGTTCGGGATTTCTCCGCGCAAAATCTTAGCGAAGATATTTTGATCGTCATACACATAAGCCATTGGTGCACCTCATTGTTTGCCAGTCTAAGCCGCGACCTAATCAACGAACAAATGTTCAGTTTCGGCAATTCTCGCAGCGTCAGCCACAGGTATACCTAAGAACGCTGCAAGCGCATCCGCATTTTCTGCGTTGACTGGTCTTCGGCAAACTTGAAATGATTGGGATAGCCGCGGTCGTCGATCTGTTCGTTTTCAAACGTCACATCATAGCGGATCGTAAGTAACAGAGTTTTCATCGTGTCATCAGAGGTATCCGCACCCGCAAGCACTACGCGCTGCGCGTGACCACGCAGATAATCATCACTAAATTCACACTCCAACTCAAGTAGCTTTGTGGTGCTTCGATCGGCATAAAAGTCATCCAGCAACTCAATGCTAGCAGGGTCGAGGCAGACAGCCAGCCCCTGATTGAGGCGAACGCAAAGGCCCACAAAAGCTATGCGTTTACCTGCGTGCGCAATCCCTACA
>NZ_CBFHHE010000020.1:0-38751 GCF_965655635.1 Nereida sp. | reverse complement strand
TTGGAAAGCGCAAGTCGCGCGCCTGAACGTGATCCCCGAAGAGGGTATGGAAATTGTGGCCACAGGCCGGCTGACGACATTTCCGAACCAGTCAAAGTATCAGATGAACGTTCAAGACGTCAGCGTCGCGGGTGTTGGTGCGTTGATGGCCATGCTGGAAAAGCGCAAGACCAAGCTGGCTGCTGAAGGGCTTTTTGATCCCGCGCGCAAAAGCGATATTCCATTTTTGCCAGATGTTATCGGGGTCGTGACGTCGCCAACTGGTGCTGTCATCCGTGACATTCTGCACAGGTTACGTGACCGGTTCCCACGTAAAGTGCTGGTCTGGCCTGTTGCGGTTCAGGGTGCGAATTGTGCCGCCGAAGTGACCCGCGCGATCGAGGGGTTCAACGCCATGACGCCCGGCGGCGCACTTCTGCGGCCCGACGTTTTGATTGTCGCACGTGGTGGTGGCAGCATTGAGGACCTGTGGGGCTTTAATGAGGAAAATGTGGCGCGCGCGGCTGCGGCCAGTGATATTCCGCTCATCTCTGCGGTGGGGCACGAAACCGACACAACATTAATCGATTATGTCTCGGACAGGCGCGCGCCCACGCCAACGGCGGCGGCGGAAATGGCGGTGCCAGTACGCCTTGATATGCTGGCCTTTGTAAACGAATGCGGTGGGCGTTTGTCGCGCGGCCTTGCAAACGGGATGACGCGTCGTGCGGACCGCTTGCATGATCTGGCCCGTGGCCTGCCGCGGCCCGAGCGGTTGACCGAAGACCAGCGCCAACGTTTGGATGCGGCCTCTGACAGATTGGATGGCGCGCTGAACCGGTTTGTTAGTACCAAAAGGGTTGCTCTGGCTGATGTTGCTGGTGGCGTGCGCCCAACAGTGCTGAGCGCGCGGATCGCCGAAGCACGCAGGCGTACGGATGATCGCGCACGGCAATTGGTGCCTGCATTGACGCGCAAAACGGAACGCCGTCGCGAGGCATTGGCAGGCGTTAGCGCGCGTTTGCGCCCTGCGGTGGTTGCAAGTGAAATTACGCGCCAGCGCGAACGCGCTTGGATGCTTGGCATCAAGATGAGCGGTGGGGCCACGCAACGCATCACAACTGCACGTGCGACGCTTGATGGGCTTGAAAGATTGCGCAAAACGTTAGGGTATGAGGCCACATTGGAACGCGGCTTTGCTGTGGTGCGCAGCTCAGGTACGGTCATTACGCAGGTGGGCGATGCGCGCGCTTCTGACGCCTTGGAAATCCAGTTCAAAGATGGCCGCATTTCACTGGGGTCCGCCACGGGATCGCGGGATGTTGAAGTGGCTGTAAAAAAGCCATCTACCGCGCCCAAAAAACGGATCAAAAAAGATGATACCCCGCCTGAACAAGGCACACTGCTTTAGGTTTGCGTGTTGTTGTGGGGGGTGCGCTGGCGGTGTTGGCTGTTGCTTTGAGACACTCCGCGTCCGCTTGGCCATGCCAAATGTCGCTTTTGCCCCTGACCGAAGTTTGTGAACGGGGCTACAAGATAATAGATTTTTCGGGGGATGCGCAAAATGGCATTGGACAGCAAGGACATGGACGCGGGCAAAGGCGTTTGGAAATCGGGCAAAGGCAAGGGCCGCCGCCACACTAAAGGCCGTCAGCTTGATGATGCTGCATGGGGCGAAGTGCAAAGCCTGCTCGAGGGGAAATCCCGCGACCGCGATCTGTTGATCGAGCATTTGCACCTGATCCAAGATAAATTTGGCTGCTTGTCCGCGGCGCACCTGCGGGCCTTGGCAGAGGAGATGCGCTTGTCCATGGCCGAGGTTTATGAGGTGGCGACGTTTTATGCCCACTTTGATGTTGTTAAAGAAGGGGAGACACCGCCGCCTGCGTTGACCATTCGGGTGTGCGACAGCCTTTCGTGCGAGCTTGCAGGCGCCCAAGCGCTGCAAGATGCATTGGAGAAAGGGTTGAACGTCGATGAAGTTCGCGTGGTGCGCGCGCCATGCATGGGGCGGTGTGATACGGCACCGGTGCTTGAGCTGGGCCACAATCATATTGACGAGGCTGATTTGGCCAAAGTCGAAGTGGCAATTGCTGCAGGCGATACACACGCCCACATGCCTGATTATGAGACATTGGATGCCTATCGTGCCGCCGGTGGTTACGATAGCCTGACATCATTGCATCAAAGTGGCGATTGGGAGGCTGTACAGGAAAAAGTGCTATCTTCGGGTTTGCGCGGCTTGGGTGGTGCTGGTTTCCCGTCGGGAAAAAAATGGGGTTTTGTGCGGGCAAACGCCGGGCCGCGTTACTTGGCTGTAAATGGTGATGAGGGCGAACCCGGTACGTTCAAAGACCGCTATTACCTTGAGCGTACACCGCATCTTTTCCTTGAGGGCATGTTGATCGCGGCTTGGGCTGTTGAGGCCGAGAAGGCGTTTATTTACATGCGTGACGAGTATCCTGCAGTGCTCGAAATATTGCGCCGTGAAATTACGGCACTTGAGGATGCGGGTATTGTTGATGCCGGCTACATCGATCTGCGCCGCGGTGCGGGCGCGTATATCTGCGGTGAAGAATCCGCGATGATTGAAAGTATCGAAGGCAAACGCGGCATGCCGCGGCATCGGCCTCCTTTTGTAGCTCAGGTAGGTATTTTTGGCCAACCTACGCTGGTCCATAACGTCGAAACACTGCACTGGGTCGCGCGCATCTGTCGTGAAGGCCCTGAGATTTTGAGCAGTGTTGAAAAGAATGGCCGCAAAGGGTTGCGCAGTTATTCTGTGTCGGGGCGTGTGAAGAACGCAGGTGTTTATTTGCTGCCCGCTGGGTCGACTATCACCGATATCATTGAAGCGGCTGGCGGCATGGCCGACGGGCACGTTTTCAAAGCTTATCAACCGGGCGGGCCGTCTTCTGGGTTGTTGCCTGCTTCAATTCACGATGTGCCGCTTGATTTTGATACGTTGCAGCCGCTTGGCACCTTCATTGGATCTGCGGCGGTAGTGGTGTTGTCAGATCAAGATCGTGCCCGTGATGCGGCGTTGAATATGCTGCGCTTTTTTGAAGATGAATCCTGCGGTCAATGCACACCGTGCCGCGTGGGCTGCGAAAAAGCTGTGAAGCTGATGCAGGCTGATACGTGGGATCAGGGGCTTCTGACCGAGTTGAGCACGGCAATGGTGGATGCCTCAATTTGCGGTCTGGGGCAGGCGGCGCCAAACCCCATCAAATTGGTGATGGAACACTTCAAAGACGAAATCTGAGTACTTCTGTTGGGCCAGTGCGCAAAATTATCGCGCGGCTGGCCCTTGCGGTGCGACGGGTGTCTTTCAAAAGCGCTGCCAAAGGGTTAGATCACTGAGTGAAACCCTTTCGGAGAGCCGATTTGTCTTTTTTCAACAAGCTGAAATCCAAGCTTTTTAAGTCTTCCTCCAAACTTGAGGAGGGGTTGGACGCGATTGTCGAGGATGGTGGTACGGTTGAAGAAGAACCGCAGTCCGAAGTGGCCGTTGCAGCAGAGGTAGAGGCTAAAGTTCAAGTCCGCGACGCTCCTGGATCGGAACTGCCTAATGAACCAGAACAGGCAGGGTCTGAGCAATCTTCGCCGGATGAAGTTGCGCCAGATGAGGCGGGGCTGGTCAACGAGCCTGTTGACGTAGCTATCAAAATCGAAATTCCTGAGCCTGAGCCTGAGCCTGAGCCTGAGCCTGAGCCTGAGCCTGAGCCTGAGCCTGAGCCTGAGCCTGAGCCTGAGCCTGAGCCTGAGCCTGAGCCTGTTGTGGCGCTTAAGGCCGACATACCTGCTGCCCCACAAGAAAAGCCCAGCTTTTTGGGCCGCGTCTTTGGCCGAAGCGCAAAGCCAACTGCCGCCCGCAAACGTGTGCTCGACGACGATATGCTCGAACAGCTTGAGGAGTTGTTGATCGCCTCAGATATGGGGGTTGATACGGCTCTGCGCGTCACCGCAAACATGGCCGAAGGCCGCATTGGCAAGCGTCTGTCAACCGCAGAGATCAAGTCGCTGCTTGCCACTGAAGTGGCGCGGATCATGGAATCTGTCGCCAAACCTATGCCGCTTTATGCCAAAAAGCCCCAAGTGGTTCTGGTCGTCGGCGTAAACGGGTCTGGCAAAACCACGACGATCGGCAAGCTGGCGCTTCAGTTCAAAAATGCAGGTAAGAAAGTGGTCATCGCCGCCGGTGATACCTTTCGCGCCGCCGCCGTCGAGCAATTGCAAGTCTGGGGTGAACGGGCCGATGTGCCGGTTTTGACCGCACCCGAAGGGTCTGATCCGGCGTCGCTTGCGTTTGACGCAATGACCAAAGCCGAGGCCGATGGTGCTGATTTGTTGATGATTGATACTGCTGGTCGTTTGCAAAACCGTGCTGATTTGATGGAAGAGCTGTCAAAGATCGTGCGTGTTATTCGTAAGAAAGACCCTGATGCACCTCATAACACGGTGCTCGTGCTTGATGCGACCACGGGGCAAAATGCGGTGAACCAAGTAGAGATTTTCCAAAAACTGGCTGACGTATCGGGCCTTGTGATGACCAAACTGGACGGTACTGCAAAGGGTGGTGTTTTGGTCGCGCTTGCAGATAAGTTTGGCTTGCCCATTCATGCAATTGGCGTTGGCGAACAGATTGACGATTTATCCCCGTTTGACCCCGAAGAATTTGCGGCGGCTTTGACCGGTGCGGATGTTTAGAAGCGAAAAATAAATATGAGTGAATGGTTGGTCTCGCTGGAGGGAACGGAAGCGGGGCATCAACTTGCGCTTGTTCTGGCGCTGTCTGCGGCGTTCTTGCACGCTGTTTTTGGAGCGCTGCAAAAAGGCCGGTTTGATCCGTGGCTGTCGCGTGCCTCGATTGATGCCTGTTTGGTCGTAATCTCGCTGCCGGTCGCGTTGTTTTTGGTGCCGTGGCCAGAAGGCAATGCGTGGTGGTTGATGGCCGGTGCAGTAGTGATCCACCTGATTTATAAAGTGCTGATTGCCATGGCCTACACACTCGGCGCCTACACGGTTGTCTACCCTGTGATGCGCGGCACGGGGCCGCTATTTACTGTAATCGGTGCTTATTTGATCTTTGGCGAGGTCTTCACGATCGTCCAGTGGTTGGGTGTCTTCACACTTGTGGCGGGTATTTTTGGACTGGCTGCGTATAACTTTTTCCGGCTCGATAGTGGCCGTGATACGCTCATCCCCGCTTTGTGGTTTGCAGTCTGCACGGGGCTTTTTGTAGCGATCTATACAACTTATGACGCCTACGCGATCCGCGCATTGCCTGATCCGTTTACGTTTATCGCTTGGTTTTTCTTGCTCACATCAATTGATTTTCCGCTTCTGATGCTGTGGCGCTACCGTAAAGGGGATTGGCCTGACGTGCGCGGCTTGATGGGGCGCTCGGTGATGGGGGCATTTATTGCCTACGGCTCGTTTGGGGCGGTGATGTTGGCCACGCGCCTTGATAAAGTAGGCGAGGCGGCTGTGTTGCGCGAAACATCGGCGGTTTTTGCGGCTTTCATTGGCTGGATATTTTTGAAAGAAACAGTCGGTCCAAGACGGATAGGCTTGATGGCGCTGATCGCGCTTGGTGCAGTTATTGTGGAAATGGGAGGCTAACAAATGGCCGGAAAACCAATCAATCCAATCGTGAAACAGGTGCTTGAGTTGGGGCCGACAATCGCGTTTTTCCTGATCTATCTTCGCATCAAAGACGACAGCTTTACGTTTGCGGGTACTGAATACTCCGGCTTTATCGTCTCTGCAGTGATTTTCATTCCAATCCTGCTGGCAGCGATGGGTGCGCTTTGGGTGCTGACAGGTGAGTTGAGCAAGATGCAGGTCTTCACTGCCTTCATGGTCATTTTCTTCGGTGGCCTGACCGCGTGGTTCAACAATGAGACCTTCTTCAAGATGAAGACGACCATTGTTTACGGTGTTTTTGCAGTACTTCTGGGCGGCGGGCTTTTGCGCGGGCGTAGTCTGCTGGCTTATGTGTTGGGCGACGCGATGCCAATGCGCCAAGAGGGCTGGATGATTTTGACCAAGCGGCTGACAGCGGCTTTTGTGCTTTTGGCAGTTGCGAACGAAGTTGTTTGGCGGACCATGTCCACGGACGCTTGGGTCAAGATCGAGACATTCGGGTTTCCGATTGCGCTGTTTGCGTTTCTGTGGGTGCAGATTATCGCACTGCAAAAGTATATGGACGAGCCAGATCAAGCGGACTGAGTGGCGCGCCCATATTCTGTGACCGCGGCGGCCTACTTCGTTTTAAACAGCGCTTTTTGTGCGTCCTTGCTGGAATGGTCGCCACGCTTTTCAGCAAGCAGCGCGCGTCCCTCAATAACAGCAGGACGTGCGCTGACGGTTTCGAGCCAACGACGTAAGTTCGGCTTATCATCCAGCGCTTGTTGCTGGCCTTCCCACAAAGACGCCCAACCCCAAATCGACATATCGGCGATTGAATAAAAATCCCCTGCCACAAATTCGTGCTTTGCCAACTGCCTGTCCAGCACCCCGTAAAGCCGCGCAGTTTCTGCGCGGTAGCGATCTTTGGCGTACGGAATATCTTGGGGCGGATCCATCGCCGGTGCGTATTTGAGGAAGTGATGCGCCTGCCCAGCCATGGGGCCTAAGCCCCCCATTTGCCACATCAGCCATTGATCTACTGCGATGCGATCTCGCTCGGTGGGGCCGCCGAACTTGCCAGTCCTGCGCGCGAGATATTGCAAAATCGCACCGCTTTCAAAAATAGAGATCGGCGCACCGTCTGGCCCATCAGGATCGGTGATCGCGGGCATGCGGTTGTTGGGGGCAATTTGCAAAAAGGCAGGCTGGAACTGATCGCCTTTGCCTATGTTGATTTCATGAAGTTTGAACGGCAAGCCCATCTCCACAAGTGCGATGCTGACTTTCCATCCGTTGGGGGTGGGCCAGTAGTACAGATCAATCATGGGCAAGCTCCTGTCATCACAATTTAGCAAGACAATGGCGGATTTGATGTATTGTGCAAGGGCCATGCTTGACGGCTCAATCGGGCTTGGCATAGAATAGTGTTGTGGCGATTTGTTACCGGATTGCGGGCCACGTTAAATATGCCGCTAAAGAGGGTCAGGTGCCAGCGTTGCAACCCCGCCCTTGACCGGTGGGGTTTTTTATTTGGGCAACGGCCCGCCGAAGGAAAATGACATGACAAAGAAACATCCTCGCACTGCTGCTGTTCACGCAGGCACCCGCCGCAGCCAATACGGTGAGCTTTCAGAGGCGATGTTTCTCACTCAAGGGTTTGTCTACCCCACAGCCGAAGCCGCGGAGGCGCGCTTTGTCTCGCTTGGTGAGGACGAGTTTATCTATGCCCGCTATGGCAACCCAACTGTGCGGATGTTCGAAGAACGCATCGCGGCGATTGAGGGCACAGAAGATGCCTTTGCTACCGCCAGCGGCATGGCTGCGGTGAACGGTGCGGTGATGGCCGGTCTGAAAGCCGGCGATCACATCGTGGCCGCGCGTGCGTTGTTTGGGTCGTGTCTTTATATCCTCGACGATATTTTGCCGCGCTTTGGTGTTGAGGTCACGTTGATTGACGGCACTGACCTGAACGCTTGGAAAGAGGCCCTGCGTCCGGATACCAAAATGGCCTTCTTTGAGACAGTCTCAAACCCCGCTCTGGAAGTGATCGACATTGCTGCGGTGTCCAAGCTGGCCCACGCGGTGGGCGCCTATGTTGTGGTGGACAACGTGTTCTCTACGCCTGTGTTCTCTGATGCTGTGGCGCAAGGGGCAGACGTGGTGGTCTATTCAGCGACCAAGCATATTGACGGGCAGGGTCGTGTTCTGGGGGGCGTTGTTTTGGGCAGTCGCGAATACATTCGCAAAACACTTGAGCCGTATCTAAAGCACACAGGCGGTGCGATGTCGCCGTTCAATGCGTGGACGTTGCTTAAAGGGCTTGAGACGATGGACCTGCGTGTACGCGCACAAACGCAGAGTGCTTTGGAAATTGCTAAGGTGCTGGAAGGCGATGCGCGGCTTGAGCGAGTTATCTATCCTGGTTTGCCCAGCCATCCTCAGCACGATATTTGCATGAAACAGCTTGGTGCGGGCGGGACAATTTTGGCCATTGATGTGAGGGGCGGCAAAGACGCCAGCTATGCGATGTTGAATGCGCTTAAAGTCTTTACCATTTCAAACAACTTGGGCGATGCAAAATCAATCGTCACCCCACCCGCTTTCACGACACATCAGCGTTTGCCCCAAGAGCAAAAAGACGCATTGCGCATTACGGAGGGGCTTGTTCGTATCTCGGTCGGGCTTGAGTATACTCCCGATTTGATCGCTGATCTCGAACAGGCGTTGGCACAAGTTTAAGCGTCAGACTCCGCATTTAACTGATCTAAAGCCGTTTGTGTCACGTAATTGTTTGGTAATATGTGCTACGCCCCTTATGTCTGAGTGGTTCGCGTTGCCCGATAACCAACAAGGGGAGGGACTTTAGATGAACTTTCACACGCTCGATATGGATCGTGAGCCTACCCGAGAAGAAGCCGAAGCGGCCCTTGCTGTTTTGCGGCGGTGGGCCGATAGCGCCACGGATGTTGAACGCAGCGATCTTGACCCGGCTGTTGCACGTTTGACTGTTGATGCCCCCGCCGATTATCCAGACTTGTCGCGTCAGTATCCGGCCGAGTTTGATGCGGATGCGGCTTATAAAGCAGCATTGCCTGATCTCCAAAACGGCCCCACATCCCTTATTCGCGGTGCAAAACGTCAAATTCAGCATGTAGGCATTAGTAACTTCCGCCTGCCAATTCGGTTTCGGACCCGTGATAACGGCGATCTGACCCTTGAGACATCTGTTACGGGAACCGTCAGCCTTGATGCCGAGAAAAAAGGCATCAACATGTCGCGTATTATGCGCACGTTCTATCAATCTGCTGATGAGACTTTTAGCTTTGATGTGATCGACCGAACTCTTGATGCGTATAAAACCGATTTGGAAAGCTTCGACGCGCGTATCCAGATGCGGTTTTCGTTCCCTATGAAAGTTGCCTCTTTGCGGTCGGGGCTGTCTGGCTATCAATATTATGACATCGCGCTTGAGTTGGTTGAACAAGCGGGCGCGCGCAAAAAGATCGTGCACCTGGATTACGTCTATTCCTCAACGTGCCCTTGTTCGCTCGAGTTGTCAGAGCATGCCCGCCAAACCCGTGGACAATTGGCAACGCCGCATAGCCAACGTTCGGTCGCGCGTATTTCTGTGGCGCTTGAAAATGATGCGCAGGTGTTGTGGTTTGAGGATTTGATCGAAATGGCCCGCCGTGCCGTGCCAACTGAGACACAAGTCATGGTCAAGCGTGAAGACGAACAAGCTTTTGCTGAACTTAACGCGGCCAACCCCATTTTTGTTGAAGACGCCGTACGGCTTTTTTGTGAGCAATTGCAAGCAGATCCGCGCGTCGGCGACTTTCGTGTGATTGCGAGTCACCAAGAAAGCCTGCACAGCCACGATGCGGTCAGTGTGCTTTTTGAAGGCGATACCTTTGCGTCAGACAGCATCGACCCCAAGCTCTTCGCCACGCTGTTTCACGTAGGCTAGAACAAAGCCGTGGTGTGCGCTTGCGACCCTAGTCATGCATGCTGCCTTGACACCCCATCGCGCAGGGTCCAACCCTTCTGACCATGTTAGATCTGCGTCCTATTGGTTATATTATTGGCCTTTTGATGGCCGCTTTGGGGTGCGCAATGCTGCTTCCCATGGCAGTGGATTTGTACGCTGGTAACCGCAATTGGATGGCGTTTTTTGAAAGCGCGATCATCACTGTCTTCACAGGTGGGCTGATCGCACAAAGTTGTGCTAATGCGGATCATCGCGGCCTCACTATCCAGCAGACATTCATTCTGACTACTTTTGTTTGGCTGGCGTTGCCGCTGTTTGGGGCATTACCGTTCTATTTCGGCGCAACCCAAGCAAGCCCCACGGATGCGTTTTTTGAGGCCATGTCTGCGCTGACAACCACGGGCGCCACGGTTTTTTCTGGCTTGGGTGATCTGCCTGTGGGGATCAACATTTGGCGCGGTTCGCTGCAGTGGCTTGGAGGCATCGGGATTATTGTTGTGGCAATGGTCTTTCTGCCTGAGTTGCGTGTTGGGGGCATGCAGATTTTCCGCTCAGAGTCTTTTGATACTTTTGGAAAAATCCTACCCCGCGCCACAGAGATTTCGAGCAAAATTTCGGTGATCTACATCTCGATTACAGCCGCTGCCATCATTGCTTATTTGGCGTGTGGGCTGTCGGGAATGGATGCGTTTATGCATGCGATGACAACGGTTTCTACGGGCGGGCACTCGAATTATGACGCCTCGTTCAGCGCACTTCCCGCCGCTGCCGAGTATGTAGCCGTCGTGTTCATGATCGCTGCGGCCCTTCCGTTCGTGCGCTATGTACAGCTTATCTCAGGGGATAATCTTTCGCTTTTGCGGGATGCGCAAATCCGCGGCTTTTTGATCATTCTGGCTGTTGGCGTGGCGGCCGTAACGATGTGGCTCTGGTCACAGGGGGGCTTTTCCGAAGAGGCGTTGCGCAAGGCGCTTTTCAATGTCACGTCGATCATGACAGGCACCGGTTATTCCAGCGCGGATTACATGCAGTGGGGCAGTTTTCCCATTGCGGTGATCTTCTTTATCGGACTTGTCGGGGGCTGTGCTGGCTCGACCTCTTGTTCGATCAAAGTGTTCCGGTTTCAGCTGTTGTTTGCCTCGATACGTGCGCAAATCAACGTAATTCACTCGCCCCACGGTATTTTCACGCCTCGCTACGAAGGCCGTGCGATTGAGGAAGACGTGGTCAACTCAGTCATGGCATTTTTCATGGTGTTTGTCGTAACTTTGGGCGTTGTGGCCGTGTTGCTAGGGCTGACCGGCTTGGACTTCACTACCTCGGTTTCTGGCGCAGTCGCGACTTTGGCCAATATTGGCCCTGGCTTGGGTGACGAAATTGGACCTGCGGGAAATTACGGTGATATCAACACCGCCGCGAAATGGATCATGATTGTGGCGATGGTTATCGGACGCCTTGAATTGATGGCGGTCTACGCCATGCTGACCCTTCGGTTCTGGCGCAACTGATTATTCCCAACACTGCACTAAAACGGGAAATTCGCGGGCCTGTAGCGTCAACTCCTCCGGCGAGAGGCGCCCCGTTGTGCTGTTGGGGGCCGCAATCGTGACATCGGCCGCTTTTGCAAGATCAAGCAAAGTGCTGCTGTTGATGGCAAACTGCACATCCGCAGGTAGGTCTTGCGTGCTTGGACTTTGGCGAGGCGCCAGCATGCCGATCACCGCGTTGTTGTTTGCCACAACCGGCCCGCCTATATCCCCCCCCGCGGCCAGCATAGACAGGCGGCTTAGGTCGGCCTCACCCTGCAATCCGCGCAGGTCTCGCAGTGTTCCAAACGTCAGTGTCGCCGCGCGCAAAACGCCGCCATAGGGGTATCCCGCAACGGCAACGCTTTGGCCAAGCCGAATAGGTTCGCCCGTAAGCTGCGCATAGGATGCAGGGGCAAGCGGCTCAGTGGGTGTGAGCACGGCAAGCTCACTGGTGCTGGAAGTGATTGGGTTCGCCAATGTTGCAGTATAGCGATCATTTAATGAAATACGTCCGCATCCCGCGACGTTTGAGGCATGGGTTAGCACGGTACCTTGATCATTGATGAAAAAGCCTGATCCTGTCCGCAGCGGTTGGCGTATTTCAAGACCTGCGACCAGATCAATCGCTTGCTCGGCGGGATCACCCAAAGTGGGGTCCAACACTCCTTCGATTGGTGTGAAGCTGTCCTTGAGACGTTGAACAACGCGCGCGCGGCGCGGCTCATCACCGGCGGGCCAGATCAGCGTGAAGCCTTTGATCTTGGCGCGTTGCGTTTCAGCAAACGTGTAGCTGATGAAATCATCCCCGATGCCTTCCATTTCAAAGGTGTCATCACGAATTTGCCGCGCGCCTTCAGAAGGAACAATTTCGAGGGTCTGCATGATGTCGTAAAGCCCGCGCAATTCAGTTTCTGCCCCGTCCTGCGAGATCATCAAAAGCTGGGCTTGCTCTATGTCGCCCGACGCTGTGAAACGGGCAAAAGGCGGCGCGTAGGCCTCAAAGCTCACAATATTCGTAGGCACCAGCATTTCGATGCCCGCTTTTGCTTCGCGCACTACCTCAAGACCAAGCCCGTCAAAAACCGCATTGAATTGCTCAAGCAAAATGGCCCGCTCGCCAGTGGTCAAAATGCCGGTCTCGTCAAATCCTTGCTGTGCTTGCCATGCGCGCATCGCACTGCGTGTGCCGCGCCCGTATGATCCGTCAATAGCCGCTACGTAAACACCTGCCCAAGCTAACGCGCGTTGCAGTTCTTTTTTGTCGTCCCGTGATAAAAGCTGTTCTGATCTTTGCGCCTCGGCGCGCGTTTCATCAGGAACGTATATCTGTGGAACTGGGGAAATATCTGTGGAACTGGGGAAAGCTCACCGGTTTCAACTGTTGGCGTTACTGCTTGTGCCTGTGTTGGGGTTGGCTCCCTCACCTGCGCGGTGGCGTCCGGAGCCGCGGGCGCAGTCTCGTAAAATTGTGCGCCGATCGGGAAAAACTGACGCTGAAGGCGAGATGAAAATTGCACAAAGCTGTCGCGGGGCACCAACCTGTCGCGGCGCAATTGGCGCAGCGCTGCGCGGGCGTCCTCAGCGGTGTAAGGTCCCAAAAAATACCGTACCGGCCCGACCCAAGGTCGAAGCCCGCCACATTTGGAAAGGCCTGTCCGTAATCGCGTATCCGGTCTTGGGCACCCAAAAGGGTTGATTGAGCCTCAATCTGGATCCAGCTACTTTTTTGTGGCGTGACTTGTGCAGCCTGTGCACTTTGCCCGGAAATGGTCTGCTGTGCCAGCGCGGGCAGGTGGGGTAGTCAAGGCGGTTGAGCATGCGAAAAAATAGGCGGCAGTAATAGGGCGCATAGGGTCTCACTCTTGAAAATTGGACCAGTGGTCCGATGACGTATCCCCACAAGATTGCCCGCAATTTGCCCAGATCACAAGGTGCGCGTATGACCGAGTTTACGAGCGCCGGTTGACCCTTGTTGGGGCACGCTTTATGGGTCAGACAACTCTGTTTTGATAGGCGGTTCGCCATGACTACACCAGCGCTTGATACCCCCCGTTCGTTCCAAGAAATCATCCTGCGGTTGCAAAATTACTGGGCTGCAAAGGGCTGTGCGATATTGCAACCCTATGACATGGAGGTAGGCGCGGGCACGTTCCACCCCGCAACAACGTTGCGCGCCCTTGGGGACACACCGTGGGCGGCGGCTTATGTACAGCCCTCGCGCCGGCCAACAGATGGGCGCTACGGTGAAAACCCGAACCGTTTGCAGCACTACTACCAGTATCAAGTGCTGATTAAACCATCGCCTTCTGATCTGCAGGACCTCTACCTCGGCTCATTAAAGGCAATTGGTATCGACATGAGCCTGCATGATATTCGCTTTGTCGAGGACGACTGGGAAAGTCCCACGCTTGGCGCTTGGGGGCTTGGCTGGGAAGTGTGGTGCGACGGTATGGAAGTTTCGCAGTTTACGTATTTCCAACAAGTTGGCGGGCATGATTGCAAGCCGGTTTCGGGTGAGCTGACATACGGTCTTGAGCGTTTGGCCATGTATATTTTGGGCATTGATCACGTGATGGATATGCCGTTCAACGACCCCTCTGCGCCAATCCCGTTGAGCTACCGCGACATCTTCAAGCAAACAGAAGAAGAGTATGCCCGCTGGAACTTTGATGTTGCAAATACCGAAACTCTCTTGCAGCATTTCAAAGATGCAGAGGCCGAGTGCGAAGCGATTTTGGCACAGCCGCATGAAGACCCAAAAACGGGCAAGCGCATCGTGATGGCGCACCCAGCCTATGATCAGTGCATCAAGGCATCACATGTGTTCAACCTGCTGGATGCGCGCGGCGTCATTTCGGTGACCGAGCGGCAGGCCTATATCGGGCGTGTTCGTGCGCTGGCCAAGCAATGCGCGGATGCGTTCGTGCAAACTGAGGCCGGTGGATACAAGGCGGCTGAGGCATGAATGGCGCACGCATCGCAATATCGGCCATTGTCGTGAGTGCCCTAATCGCGGGCATCGCGCTCTATTACCTTCAGGTTTACGCTTTCTATTATGAGGTGATGGACGGCGGTGTCGAACTGACCCCTCTGACCAGTGATGTGGCCGAGCCTATTTTGTTCGCGGACTTTCAAGCGATTGATGCAGACAGCTCACCGCTTCGATACCGTGCATGCTTTACCACGCAGATGTCAGAGGCAATGCTGACGGAAACCTACAAAGTCTATGACGCGGCCGAGCCCCGTGTGGCGCCTGATTGGTTTGAGTGCTTTGATGCGGATGCGATTGGTGCTGCGCTCGAAGATGGCGCAGCAACGGCATATTTGGGCGAAGAAAACGTGCAATACGGGATCGACCGTGTTGTGGGCATCATGTCTGATGGACGCGGCTTTGTCTGGCACCAGATCAACGGCTGCGGTGAGGTGGTTTTTGACGGCCGTAGCGCACCTGAAGGTTGCCCAACCCCGCCGGAGACCCTTCAGTGATTTTGGCCACACCAATTTATTCGTGCGCGCGCGGAATTCCGCAGTTTGCTGCCCTTTGATCCGAAACGAAAAGATACCCTCGCGACCCGCGATTAAGGACCCGATATGCCCGATCTTTTGATTGAACTCTTTTCCGAAGAAATTCCAGCGCGCATGCAAGCGCGTGCCGCAAAGGACCTACAAAAGCTGATTACAGATGGCTTGGTTGAGGCTGGGTTGACGTATGCAGGGGCTGCGGCTTTTCACACCCCACGTCGTTTGACCTTGGCTGTGGGCGAGTTGCTGGGACAAAGCAAACCGACGGTAGAAGAACGCAAAGGCCCCGCCGTTGGCGCACCGGACAAAGCAATCGAAGGGTTTTTGCGCGGTGCTGGCGTCAACAAAGATGATCTTGAAGTACGGACTGTTGGCAAGAAAGAGGTCTATTTTGCGGCAATCCATAAACCAGGGCGTTTGGCAGAAGATGTTATTGCTGAAGTGCTTGAAGCTGCGGTGCGTAACTTTCCGTGGCCAAAATCTATGCGGTGGGGTGCTGGCAATCTGAAATGGGTCCGGCCACTTCATTCAATCTTATGTATTCTCAGCGACGAAGAAGGGGCACGTGTTGTCCCTCTTGAGGTTGAGGGGATCGTGTCTTCTAATACCACACGGGGTCACCGCTTTCATGCGCCTGACGAATTTACCGTCTCCTCATTTGATGATTACACAAGCAAGCTTTCACGGGCTTATGTGGTTTTGGACGCGGCCGAGCGGTCTGACGCGATTTGGCAAGATGCCACAAACCAAGCCTTTGCAGGCGGTTTTGAAGTTATCGAAGACGCAGGCCTGTTGGCCGAGGTTGCAAACCTTGTAGAGCATGCGGTTGTGTTGATGGGCACAATTGACGAGGACTTCCTTGAACTGCCCGCGGAGGTTTTGCAGACCTCCATGCGCGAACACCAAAAGTTCTTCTCGGTTCGCAACACCAAAACAGGCCGCATTGAACGGTTTGTAACTGTGGCCAACATTGCAACAGCCGACAACGGTGCGACTATCCTAGCCGGCAACCAAAAAGTGCTATCCGCCCGTTTAGCGGATGCAAAATTCTTTTGGGAAAATGACTTGCGCGTTGCCAAAGCAGGCATGACACCTTGGACAGATGCGTTAAGCAATGTGACGTTCCACAACAAGCTGGGCTCACAAGCAGACCGCATTGCACGGATCGGCGCTTTGGCGCGCCGTTTGGCGGATGTAACCGGTTCTGATGCAAACGAGACAGGGCAGGCAGCGGGTGTTGCCAAGGCTGACCTAAGCTCGGAAATGGTGTATGAGTTCCCCGAATTGCAGGGGCTTATTGGGCGGTATTATGCCAAGGCCGCTGGCATGTCCGAGGCAATCGCAGCCGCAGCGCAAGAACACTACTCCCCGCTGGGTCCGACTGACGCGGTGCCAACTGCGCCCGTATCAGTGGCCGTTGCCCTCGCAGATAAGCTGGATACGCTTGCGTGCTTCTGGGCGATTGATGAAAAACCGACAGGCTCCAAAGACCCGTTTGCCCTTCGACGTGCTGCATTGGGTGTGACCCGTTTAATTCTTGAAAACGACCTGACTTTGCCCCTTGGCGATATCATTTCAGCAGCGCACTCAGATGCAGATGCCTCTGATCTATTGGCCTTTTTCCACGACCGCCTGAAAGTCTATTTGCGCGATCAAGGCATTCGCCATGACATCATTGATGCGTGCACGGCGATGGACGGCAACGATGATTTGAACTTGTTGGTCAAACGCGGACGTGCGTTGTCGGACACGCTAAAAACCGATGACGGTGAAAACCTGATCCAAGGGTTCAAGCGCGCAAACAACATCCTCAGCCAAGCGGAAGCCAAAGACGGGGTTGAGTACTCCTTCGGGGCGGACATCAAGTTTGCCGAAGCTGATACAGAAAAAGCCTTGTTCGGAGCCTTGGACACGGCTGACGCTGCGATTGCATCGGCAATGAAAAGCGGCGATTTTGCTGCTGCAATGTCGGCAATGGCACAGTTGCGTGCACCAATCGATGCGTTCTTTGACGATGTGAAAATCAATGCGGATAGCGAAATTATCCGCCGTAACCGCCTGAACTTGCTGAGCCGGATCCGCACAACCTGTGGTGCTGTCGCTGACCTGACCCGCATCAAGGGATAGCGCAGTACGGCCACGGTGGCCGAAACTGTGTGACGAAACGGTAAGGAGCAAATACTTGTTCCTTGCCAAAAAGCCCCTATGCTGCAGCTAACTGAACGGGATGCGGCGATGCAGCTAGCTACAGAAATCAAAGACTTCACGGTCATCTCAGCACAAGCAACGATGGCCGCCGGTACCCACGGCGGGCGGGCAAAATGCTTGCAGCGTCTGATCCGCCTCGACATGCCTGTGCCGCGTACTGTGGCGTTGCCGTTCAAAACTGTCCGTGCGATTGCCAATGGTATGGGCCCAGATTTGGGCGCTATTCTGGCAGAGTTTGCGCAAGACGCACTCTTTAGTGTGCGCCCATCCAGCCAAGACAGTGATTGGGGTGGGCCATCTGCGGTGCTGAACATCGGCATGAATGATGCACGTTTCACTGAACTGTCTGATGAGATTGGCACAGACGCCGCCGCCCTGATGTATTTGCGGTTCGTGCAATCCTATGCGGTCAACGTGGCGCGCCTTGACCCTGATGAGTTTACCCAACCTATTGAGCGCCCGCGCGAGGCGCTTGACGATGCGTTGCGGGCGTATTTTGCCGAAACTGATGAAGTATTCCCCCAAGACCCCAAGCAACAATTGGGCGAGGTTTTGCGATCAATGGCGCGTGCGTGGGAAGGCACAACTGCACATTTGCTGCGCCAAGCAAAAGGCGCGCCCGCGGATGCGGGCTTGGGGCTTGTTGTGCAAGAGATGAAGCTTGGCGTCGGACGGGGTAATTGCGGCTCGGGTGTGATCATGGGCATCAACCAAACAACCGGTGAGCGGATGATTTGTGGTCGGTTCTTGGGGCAAAGCCAAGGCCGCGATGCAATGGATGCAGATCGCGCGATATACCTAACGCGAGATGCGCGCGGCCCCTCTCTGGAGGAGCGTCATCCCGAGTTATATGCGCAGCTTTTGGCGCATATGGAGACGTCGCGGGGTAAGCTGCGCGAGGAAATGGAGCATGAATTTACCATCCAAGACGGTGAGCTCTTCATCCTCGATGGTATCCGCGTAACACGGTCTGCCCGTGCTGCGGTGAATGTGGCGGTGGCTTTAGCACAAGACAAAATCATCGCGCGCCAAGATGCGCTGCTTCGTATTCCGCCCAACATGTTGTCAGAATTGCTGCACCGCCAAGTGGCGGCTGGCACAAACCGCAATGTGATCGCAAAGGGTCTCGCTGCATCGCCGGGTGCTGCAATGGGGCAAATCACGTTTTCTGCCAATGAGGCGCAGGCGCTTGCGGCGCAAGGCGAGAAGTGTATCTTGGTGCGCCGTGAAACTGCGCCCGAAGATATTCGGGGAATGAACGTGGCCGCGGGTGTCTTGACTGAGCGGGGCGGCATGACGAGCCACGCGGCCGTGATCGGCCGCGGTCTTGGCCTGCCGTCAATTGTTGGGGCTGCGGGCCTTAGTATCTCTGCCCGAGATAAAACGCTTACCACCCAAGACGGACTTGTCTTGAAGGCCGGTGATAAGATCACGATCGATGGCACCACAGGCGAAGTTCTGGTGGGTGAGGTCACTCTTGTGGAGCCCTCTCTGGACGGGGCCTTTCAAACGCTTCTGGGTTGGGCCGATGAGGTGCGCGATATTGGCGTGCGGGCCAACGCGGACACCCCTGCCGATGCGCAAACCGCTCGTAATTTCGCCGCGGAGGGTATTGGGCTTTGCCGCACAGAGCACATGTTTTTTGACGGTGACCGCCTGACCGTAATGCGCGAGATGATCTTTGCAGACACCTCTGAAGACCGTCGCGCGGCTCTTGAGCGGTTGTTGCCAATGCAGCGGGATGATTTCGGGCAATTGTTCGAGATCATGGCGGGCTTGCCCGTGTGTATCCGGCTGTTTGATCCGCCGCTTCATGAAATTTTGCCGTCGGATCGGGATGGCATGCGCGACTTGGCCGAAGCGATGAACCTGCCGTTGTCGGATGTGATTGCGCGGGTAGATCAGATGTCAGAGTTCAACCCGATGTTGGGTTTGCGCGGGGTGCGCCTTGGGATCACGTTGCCTGAGATTTATGATATGCAGGCCCAAGCGATTTTTGAGGCAACGGCAGCAGCGCATAAGCGCGGCCATGCGGTGACGCCCGAAATCATGTTGCCTTTGGTCAGTGCCAAACGCGAAGTTGAGCTTTTGAAAATTCGTATTGATGCGGTTGCATCGGCCGTGATGGTCAGCTCTGGCCAGACATTTGACTACAAGCTGGGCGTGATGGTTGAAACGCCGCGCGCGGCTTTGCGCGCAGGCGACATCGCCCAGCATTCCGCGTTTTTGTCGTTTGGGACCAACGATCTGACACAAATGACCTATGGCTTGTCCCGTGACGATGCGGGCCGGTTTATGTCGACCTACGTGCAGCAACAGGTTTTTGCAGAAGATCCGTTTCAATATTTCGACGAAGAAGGTGTTGGCGAGTTAGTTCAAATTGGCGCAGACCGCGGGCGGGCGACGGCAAAAGACGTGGTATTGTCCATCTGCGGCGAGCACGGTGGATCGGCGCCAGCCATGGCATTTGCCCGCGCGCAGGGATTCGATTACGTGTCCTGTTCGCCGTTTAGGGTTCCTGTTGCACGGCTGATCGCGGCGCAATTAGCGTTGGGTCGCCCAAGCTAGGTTTCCAGCTTCAGTTTGGAACATATTGGTTTTCTTAAACCTTTTGCTGCGCTGCGACGATTTGCATCCCGTGCATACCGCCTAGTCAGGAACCGGGGGGGTAGATTTGTGTGCTGAATTGGCTTAACAGCCCGCCTCAGACGCGCATTTAGGCCTTATTTATAGATGTATTGGCTGTGCTGTCTGCCCTTGAAACAACTCTGGATGGCGCATGCCCCGAACTTCTTTGATTTCACGCGCTCAGCGCGTTTGCAGTGTTTTGGCCCTTGTTGCTGGCTTTGGCGTTCTCGCTGATACCCGCAATGCTGAGGCGGCCGATGGCACAGCGCTCAAGGTTTCAGCGCATATTGTTGGTCTTCTAAAGACTGAAAATGCGGCTTTTCAGATGGTGCCGTCAAACCGGCTTGATACGCTGACTGCTGCCCCGCAAGTGTCTTTGCTGCCAAAGCGCCGCCCAAGCGGGTTGCGCGGCGTCGCGTACGAGCGTAGCTATCTGGCGCAATTGCCTACCGCTTCAGGGGGTGAAAGCTGGAAATGTCTCTCAGAGGCGCTTTATTTTGAGGCGAGGGGCGAAAGCGTGAAGGGCCAATTTGCAGTGGCCGAGGTTATTATGAACCGTGTTAAGTCTGCGAAATATCCCAACACTGTGTGTGCCGTCATTAACCAAGGGACAGGCCGTAAGTTTGCGTGTCAGTTTACTTATACTTGCGATGGCAAAAAAGAAATCATCGGCGAGCCACGGGCATGGACCCGCGTTGGCAAGATCGCCAAGCTAACGTTGCAAGGCAATCTTCCGGCGCTGACCGCTGGTGCGACCCATTATCATACCAAAAGCGTGCGGCCCAATTGGGCACGGGTCTATCCGCGAACCGCGACAATTGGCTTTCATCACTTTTACCGTCAAAGCTATAGCAGCTAGGGCTGTTTGGCCTTTGTAGGCCAGACCTCGAGTATTGCAGCACTTAGGACCAACGCGCCGCCGATCAGCTCGAACGGTAGCAATGGCTCTCCTACCAAAAAGGCGGCAGAAAGCGCCCCGATAAGTACCTCGCTCATCAGTAAGATGCCGACGCGCGCAGGGTCGAGTAGGGCTGTTGCCCACATTAGACCTGCCATAGAGAGGCCCCACCAAAGCGTGCCTGTAACAGATGTGATCAAAAGGGTCGGCGGGGTTAGCACGCTTAGGTCAAGCGGTTGCGTTGGCAGGGCCAAGATACAAAAACCCGAAAGTACTGCCGCACCACTGGAAAAAGCAAAAGCGGCAAGCAGCGGTTTGATCGGTTCACGTTCATGAATGATCGTGCTCGACAGGGACCAGCAGATGCCAGACGCCAGCGCAAGCCAGTCCCCGATGCTGCGTGGCAATGGAACCCCACCATCCGCGCCGAGCATCACAAATAGCCCAAGCAGCCCGATCACAATTGCTGCAAGGCGCGTCATGCTCGTCGTACGGCCCAGAATAAAACGTGCGATCAATGTGCTCCAGACCGGTGTCAAAAAGAAAAGTAGGATGACGATAGCTACACGCCCATAGGCAAAGCCTACCGAATACATCGCGAAGGCTGCACCGCCCAATGCCAAAGCCCCGTAAGTGGGCCAATCACGCGGAACGTTCGGGCGCGCAATCAGGACTGAAACCCCCAACACAAAGGTTGCGGCAAGGGCGATACCAAATGTGCCCCATGCCCCGGGCAGGCCTGCGTCTTGTAAATACCGGACGGGCATCCAGTAAAACCCCCACAGAATACCGATTACAACAACGGTCACTGTTGCCACGGCGGAGGAGGGGGGCGCTTGGGTCATGGGGTTGCTTAGCATCTGGGCCGCGTGCCAGCAAACACCGTATACGGTTGCCCCCATGTCGCAATCTGTCTGGTTCTACGCAAATATCCGCGATATGCCCTCGGCCATGACAAATGACATCCATCTGGCTTTTGCCCATCCGTCCGAGCGTTCCGAGGCGACAACTGCGGTTCAACCGCTTGACCGTATTTCTGTGCGCGACCATATTGTGGATGTTGAGATTGGTGCATTTCAGCTTGAGCGTGGCACAACACAGCGGGTTCGTTTTGATATCGTGGTGGAAGTGAAGCCGCTTGAGGGACCCATCGGCGACGATGTGGACCGGATTTTGTCATATGACCGCATTACCGAGGCCGTTGCCATTGAGTTGGCCGCCGAGCGGTTGAACCTGCTTGAAACTTTGGCAGAACGGATTGCGGATCGTATTTTGGTTGAGCCACAGGCGATGCGTGCTTTTGTACGCATTCAAAAACTGGACCGTGGGCCGTTTGCTCTTGGGGTTGAGATTGTGCGCTCGCGGTCGCTGAGTGTTGTTGAGGACGCGCCGGAAACGGTTCACCCTTGCGTTGTTTATCTGTCAAACGAGGCACTTCATTCGACGCATCTAAGGGGCTGGATTGATACACTTGCAAAGCGTGAATTGCCTTTGATTTTGTGTGTTGGCCTGGGCGAGACAGCCGTACCGGCCGTATCACTTGGCGCGCCGCAACGCCGGATCGACTTACTCGCGATTGAACAAAACGCTTGGGTACTGGCCGCCCGTGATGCGCGATGCGTGGTGGTTGGAACGTTGACCGAGCTCGATTGGTCAATGAAAAACGGACAAATCGCCGTATGGGCACCGTCTAAAATTGTGCTTGATGCTGTTGAAGGGCCTGCGACGGCCCCATCGGACTGCCCTTCATTGGCAGCATGGTTCGCCCGCCATATGAGCGCGTCTGAATTAATGCTGATTGGCGATGAGTTGCCCGCGGATGCCGCAGTTGGCGATGTTCATGTCACAGTCCATGCCGCCGATGCGGCACAGTTTTGAGCGGCACGAAGGCCAATGACTGACTATTTCCGCCCAATCGTTCAGACTGATATCGCCCGTCCAGATGGCGCCTATGTCTTAGCAGGTGGGTGGACGTGGTTCGACACCGTAGAAGTTCTGAGCCGCAGCGCGACACCGCGCATCATTCCGGCAGCTGATGTGCCAGATCACGTTCTATCGCGTCTTACGGCCGCGCGTGGGCATGTTGCGGGGCTTGATATGGCGCGTGCCAACATCATGGGTATTCTCAATGTCACGCCAGACAGCTTTTCTGATGGCGGTAAGTTTGAAGGCTTTGATGCAGCAGTATCTCACGCGATTGCGATGCAGAACGCCGGTGCGGATATGCTTGATATCGGCGGGGAAAGCACGCGGCCTGGTGCGGCCTATGTGCCCAGCCACGTTGAGATCGGGCGTACGGTTCCCGTGATTGCAGCTCTGCGAAATTACGACGCAACCGCACACACGCCAATCAGCATCGACACACGAAAAGCGGATGTTGCCGAGGCGGCTTTGGCGGCGGGTGCGACGTTGGTCAATGATGTCTACGCGATGACCCATGACCCCGCTGTCGGCGCAGTGACCGCTTCGTCCCGTGCGCCTATCTGTTTGATGCACGCAAGCGGGGATCCGGAGACGATGCAGGACGATCCGCAGTACGACGACGTTGTGCTTGATGTGTATGACTTTTTGTCTGAGCGCATTGAGACGGCTGTGGCGTGCGGGATTGCACGCACAGATATCTGGATCGATCCCGGCATTGGTTTTGGCAAGACGCTTGAGCATAATCTGGCGCTGTTAAAGCGGCTGAGCGTGCTACACAGCCTTGGGTGCCCGATCTTGCTCGGGGCGTCGCGCAAACGCTGGATCGGCACAATCACAAATGCCCCCCAAGCGGACCAGCGGGTTTTTGGCTCTGTCGCGGTCGCGCTTGAAGGGTTTCGGCAAGGGGTTCAGATCAGCCGTGTTCATGATATAGAGGCGACACGCGCGGCTTTTGATATGGCCGGCGCAATTTTGTAGCTAACGGGTACTAAATATGACTGCGAAACTGTTTGGCACCGACGGGGTGCGTGGCACGGCGAACCAATATCCTATGACTGTCGAGATGGCTTTGCGCCTTGGTGCGGCGGCAGGGCGGTACTTTCGCCGTGACAACAAACGTCACCGCGTCGTGATCGGCAAAGACACTCGCCTGTCGGGCTACATGTTTGAGAATGCTTTGACGGCCGGATTTACCAGCACTGGCATGGATTGTTTTTTGCTAGGCCCCGTGCCCACACCGGCGGTCGGGATGCTAACGACATCGATGCGTGCGGATGTGGGGGTGATGATTTCCGCCTCCCATAACCCGCATATGGATAACGGCATCAAGCTATTTGGCCCTGACGGATTTAAGTTGTCAGATGAGGCCGAGGCCGCGATTGAGCAACTGGTTCACGAAGGCACCAGCCCCGCGCAACCTGATAATATTGGCCGCGCCAAACGTATTGATGAGGGGCGTTTCCGCTATGGTGAGCGCCTAAAAACATCGCTTGCGGGTATCTCGTTGCAAGGGCTGAAAGTGGTGATTGATTGCGCGAATGGTGCGGCGCACCGAACGGCGCCCGAGATTTTATGGGAACTTGGCGCTGATGTGATCCCTGTTGGGACATCGCCAAATGGGTTCAACATCAACGACAACTGCGGCTCGACTGCACCGCATATGGCGGCGCAGGCGGTGATTGAAAACGGCGCGGATTTGGGCATTTGTCTTGATGGCGACGCAGACCGCGTGATGATCATTGATGAGAAGGGTCGCATTGCAGACGGTGATCAGTTGATGGCGCTTTTGGCAGGTTCATGGGCGTCTGCAGGGCGTTTGAACGCACGCACCTTGGTGGCCACAGTGATGTCGAACCTTGGTCTTGAGCGGTACCTAGCGGATCGCGGGATGACCTTGTTGCGTACGGCGGTTGGGGATAGGCACGTGGTTGAAGCGATGCGCAAAGGTGGCTTCAACTTGGGCGGCGAGCAATCGGGCCACATTGTGATGACTGACTATGCCACAACCGGCGACGGCTTGTTGGCGGGGCTCCAATTTATGTGTGAAATGATCCGCACCGGTCATAGTGCGTCTGATCTGTCGAGCACGTTTGAGACTGTGCCGCAGCTTTTGAAAAACGTGCGCTACCCAAGCGGAACCGCGCCGCTTGAAGCTGTGGCAGTTCAGCAGGTGATTGCTGCCGCCGAAGCTGACCTTCATGGCAAGGGGCGGTTACTTATCCGTAAATCTGGGACTGAGCCGTTGATCCGCGTCATGGCCGAATGCGAAGACTCTGCACTTCTTGAAACAGTGGTGCAGGGTGTTGTCGATGAGATCGTGGCGCAAGTGGCCTAGGCTATCATTTCTTTGAACGGATGCTTTGTGCGACCAGCACCAAGCTGCGCCACTGACTGATCCCAATACCCAAAAGGATAAGCGCGAGGGCGATGAACAGTTGTGCTGACAGGGCCTCGCCAAGCAGTATGATCCCGAACACGGCCGACCAGATTGGCACTTGATAAGACGTCAGTGACATGAAGACGGAGCCTGCTGATTGCACAACAATCACGCGGATTGCTGCGGCCAAGCCGGTTGGCAGGGCAGCAAGATAGAAGACCGTTAGGGTTTCAAAACTCCAACTGAGACGGGGCACACCTTCGGCGATAATCGCAAATGGGATAAGCATCGCAGCACCGACAGCCAGCGTGCCACTGGCGAACGCCACGGGCGGGATGCGCGGGGCGCGACGGGTGATAATTGAGCCGACCGCATAGCACGCAGCTGCTGCGAGACAGGCAAGCTGCCCCCAAAACGTCTGGGTCGATGTGGTCTCAAGCGCGCCTTTTCCCAACAACAGCGCCAATCCAGCAAATCCCAGCACTACACCGATAATGCGACGTGGGCCGATGCCTTCCTCAGGTGAGAAGATATAGGCAAGCGGCAGGATAATGAGCGGAATGGCCCCCATCGCGACGCCGGCGAACGCGGACGGTACGTGCTGAATGCCCCAACACAGCAGCAAAAATGGTGCGGTGACGGTGATGAAACCAATGATGGCGCTGTAGCCCCATCCGGGTAATCCCGCGGTCTGATGAATGCGCGTGATTGGCTGGCCCATGATGACCCCCATGATGCACAAAACGATTGCGCCGAAAAAGACGCGCAGTGCTGCCAGAGTAAATGGTGGGTATTCTTGTAGCGCCAAGCTGATGCTCATGAATGCGCTGCCCCAAATTACGCCCAAAAAGCAGATCAGGAACCAGTTAAATGCACCGGGATTTTCGGGGGTGGGGACGGTGTTACTCATGGGCTGACACTAGGCGCGCTTTGGTCCAGTGGCGAGAGTTAAATGCGCCTGTGCAGGCAATCACAAACGAAAAAGGCCCCCGCAGATGCGGAGGCCCAAGTGAACAAGGTAAGAGACCTTAGTTCTTTTCTTTGTCGACCATTTTGCCAGCAGAAATCCACGGCATCATTTCGCGCAGTTTCGCACCAGTTTCTTCGATCATGTGCTCGTCGTTGATGCGACGTGTGCCTTTGAAGAACGGCTGACCAACAGCGTTTTCCTGCATGAAGTCACGCACAAACTTACCTGTTTGGATGTCTGCCAGGATCGCTTTCATGCGGGCTTTTGTTTCGTCGTATGGCAGCACGCGTGGGCCGCTGACGTATTCGCCGTACTCAGCTGTGTTGGAGATTGAGTAGTTCATGTTGGCGATGCCGCCTTCATAGATCAGATCAACGATCAGCTTCACTTCGTGCAAGCACTCGAAGTACGCCATTTCTGGTGCGTAGCCTGCTTCAACAAGTGTTTCGAAGCCCGCGCGGATCAGCTCAACAAGGCCGCCACAAAGGACTGCCTGCTCACCAAAGAGGTCAGTTTCGCACTCTTCACGGAAGTTGGTTTCGATGATGCCTGAACGGCCACCACCAATTGCGGAACAGTATGACAGACCGATTTCAAGCGCTTTGCCTGATGCGTTTTCATGTACCGCAACCAAGCATGGCACGCCGCCGCCTTTGGTGTATTCGCCGCGCACTGTGTGACCTGGGCCTTTGGGGGCCATCATGATCACGTCCACACCTTCTTTTGGCTCAATCAGGCCAAAGTGTACGTTCAAACCGTGGGCAAACGCTATTGCGGAGCCTGGCTTGATGTTGTCGTGGACGTATTTTTTGTATGTTTCTGCCTGAAGTTCATCGGGCATTGTGAACATGATCACATCACACCAAGCCGCGGCTTCGGCGATGCCCATAACCTTGAGGCCTTCGCCTTCGGCTTTCTTCGCGGAAGGTGAGCCTTCGCGCAGAGCAACAACAAGGTTTTTCGCACCTGAATCGCGCAGGTTGAGCGCGTGTGCGTGGCCTTGGCTGCCGTAACCGAGGATGGCTACTTTTTTGTCTTTGATCAGGTTAACATCGCAATCGCGATCGTAATAAACGCGCATATCAAATTCCTTTGGTCTGAGTGCTTGGTGAATGTCTTCGTACCTTTTACGGTCAGTCCAAGACAATTGCGATGTTAGAAATGTAATTTTTGTGACTATTTTCGATAGTTTCATTCGCTATAAATTACTTTATAGATAAATTCATGCTTGATGATCTTGATAGACGCATTCTGCGCACGTTGCAGTATACGCCGGATGCGGCAATGCATGAAATTGCTGATCGGTGCGGCCTGACGGCGGCTAAAGTGACGCGCAGGCTTGATAAGTTGCGCGATGCTGGACTGTACCGTGGGCAAGAGGCGGTGGTTGATTGGGCGGCACTTGGGTTTGAAGTTTCCGTTTCGTTGCGGATCACCCTTGATAAAACCCAAGCACGTGCGTTTGATGAATTTCATGCCGCCGCCCGTGATGTGTTTGAAGTCACTGAAATTCAGACGTTTTTGGGGCGCGTAGATGTGCGGCTTTTTGTGGTCGCGCGGGATATGGCACACTATCAGATGCTTTACCGTGATCGCATCCTAACACTGCCGCATATCTCGGACATTGAGGCCTTGATGTTGGTGTCGACGCTTAAATCAGATGAAAGGTTGCCGTTGTGAGCTGGGACGCGATTGACATGGCTTTGGTCAAGGCGATGCAGCGGGATGCGACGCAATCTGCGGGTGCGTTGGGTCGCGATTTGGGACTAAGCCAACCAGCCACGTGGCGCAGATTGCAAAAACTACAAGCGTCAGGCGTTTTCAAAGGGCGTCGCGTAAAGCTTGATGCCGAAAAGTTGGGCTTTGGTGTTACGGTGTTTTTGGGCGTTAAGCTGGCGACCAAAGGGCGGGTTAGCCTGGATGATTTTGAACGCGCGGTTATCGCAATTCCCGAAGTGCAAACGGCTGAGCATATGTTGGGGCTTTATGATTACCGGCTCAGGGTAGTTGCGCGGGATTTGGCGGATTTTGAGCGTATCTTGCGGCGCCGTATCATGACCCTTCCAGGTGCAGGTGATGTTGAGGCCAACGTGTTGTTGTCAGAGGAGCGCTTGCCCGGTCCGTTGTGACATGTCGCTTGGTGGCTCTATCAGCCACGCGCCCCAAGACCGAGCTGCATCAACGTTTTGCGAACTGGCGCCAATGAATAAAGTGTTGCAACCCCTGCGGCGCGCGCATCTCGCAAAGGCCGTGCTGCCATCATTGAGGCACGGTTAAGCGCGTCGACACCCGTTACACGCGCTTTGACCTCGGTCATGCGTTTGCGTTCGTACTGCGCGAGCATCTCCGGCTCACCCAGCTTGGATTGGTCCCGCAGAGACAACTCTAGCAGCGCCGCCATATCCCCGATGGACATGTTCAAACCCTGCGCACCGATCGGCGGCACCACATGGGCTGCTTCGGCGATTAGGGCGGTGCGTTCCGCATAAAAACGATCGCTGATTTGGCTGATGATCGGCCAAATTGTGCGTCGGCTTGCAAGGGTCAGCGGGCCGTAAAGGTGGCAGGACCGCTCTGACATGGCATCGTTGAACGTATCTTCGGGCATCTCGTAAAGCTCTTTGGCGCGCACGCCGCGTTCCATCCAAACCACGGCCGAGGATGGCATCTCGTTGTAATCCGGCAGCGGCACCAAGGTAAACGGCCCACCCGTACGATGCACCTCGGTACTAACACCTTCATGCGGGATCGGATGGTTGACCGCAAAAGCGAGCGCTTTTTGACCATACCGAGTTGTGCGTGCCCCAATCCCGTGCGCGCGGCGCACAGGGCTATTGCGGCCATCCGCACCAATCACCAGTCGTGCAGATACCTGAGTGTTATCGCTAAGGCTGACAAGCGCTTCGCTTTGGCGTGTAAGTAGTGTTTTGGTGCCGACGCCCGGACGGAACGTTACGTTTGGCAATTCATCAAGGCGGGCCAACATTTCACGGCGTAGCAACCAATTGGGCAGGTTCCAGCCAAAGGGCCTGTCGGAAATATCGGCGGCGTCAAAGTCACGGGTGAGACGGGGTTCTGCAACTTCGCCGCCCGCGTCCACAATGCGCATCGTTTGCAAGGGACTGGCGTGGGGGTTGAGTTTGGCCCAAATGCCTGCAGTTTCCAAAAAGTCCCGGGCGGGCTGCAACAATGCGGTACTGCGCAGATCGCTTCCATCTGTGTTGCGTTCAGTCACTGGGGCCGTCGGATCGACACAAACTACAGAAAATCCGGCCGTGCCGAATGCAGCAGCTGCCGTCAGGCCTGCGATGCCACCGCCTGATATGAGAATGTCGATTTTTGTACGTTCCATACCTCTAAAGTAGGCCCGCGATGCGGTGAGGGAAAGGTGCCTTAGGTGATCTGCGACAAAAATTCTTCCAAGTCAGCGGCCTGATAATCAATAAAGGCGCTGTGATTGGGCGTTGGACTTATCAGCACTGTGGTAAGCCCCATTTCCTTTGGGACCTCAAGGTTACGAGGATCGTCCTCGAACATGACCGCTTTCGTTCGGTCGAACCCGTCGAGTGAGAAAACAGTTTCAAAAGCAGCGCGGTTCGGCTTGGGATGGTAATGCGCGTGCTCGACGCCGTAGATTGCATCAAACAGCCCCACGATGCCGCGCGCTGTGATCACGTCTTCGGCGTAAGGGGCGGTTCCGTTGGTGTAGATGATCTTGCGGTTATCCAGCCGTGTGATCAGATCGCGTAGGTTTGGGCTTTGGGGAACAACGCTGAAATCAAGCTGATGCACGTCCCAAAGAAACGGGTCCGGATCAATCTGATGCTCTGCCATGAGGCCAGCCAATGTGGTCCCGTGATCGCGCCAGTAGTCGGCGCGCAGGGCATTCGCTGTGTCACGGTCCAGATGCAAAACACGGCACATGTAGTCCACGATGCGTACTTCCATTTGCGCAAACAGCGGAACATCGGGCGGGTAAAGCGTGTGATCTAGGTCAAACACCCAAGTCTGGGTATCATTGAAAACGTCGCGAAGATTGTGTGTCATGAGCGAACAGTACTTGTGTCATACTGTGGGTCAATGGCAAACGGGTTGCCAGCGTGCGACCCATCGGGCTAGGGTCAGGGAACGCACGAAGAACGGACGCCAAAATGTTGAAACCAAATCAAAAAGATGCATATGACCTGATCCTCGATGCGATTGATGTAGGCGTTTACAAGCCCGGATCGCGCTTGGTTGAGAGTGAGCTTGCTGACCGGTTTGGCGTATCTCGGACACCTATTCGCGAGGCGTTACAGCGCCTTGAGACACAAAGCCTTTTGACTCGTGATGGGCGAAGCCTGATTGTTGCGTCGCTGGATCACAACCAGTTGGCAGAACTTTACGTGGTGCGCGCAGAACTTGAAGGTTTGGCTGCGCAGTTGGCCGCACGCCATGCCACACCTGAAGAGGTGAAAGTGCTGCGTGAGATGGTCGACGAAGATCATAAGCTGATGGGCGACCCGTCTGCGTTGTCGCGGGCCAACCGTAGGTTCCACAAACAAATTCACTTGGCCAGCCATAACCGCTTTTTGGTGCGCCAGCTTGATCTTGTTCACCGCTCTATGGCGCTGTTGGCGACGACATCACTTGCGATTGAGGGCCGTGACAAGCTTGCTCTTGAAGAACACGATGCGATCGTTTCGGCTATTGAAACCGGTGACGGCGACCGTGCTTATCAGGCTCTTCGCGAACATATTTCGGTGGCTTTTCAGACACGCTTACGTGCGGACGCCGAAGCGGTTGAGGCAACGGGGATTTAGCGCCTGTTGGCGATGGCTGGGCACGTTTGAGGGATTTATCTTGGCTTGTCTTATCCCAGTAGAACGGATCGCGAATGAGCTCCCATAGGGCCTTGTAGCAGGCTAGAGATGCCAAGAAGAAATAGGCGTGTAGTGTCGGTATCCATATCCAGAAACGGCGGTGTTCCGCCCTTCGGGTTGCAAGCGCTGTGACAGTGATGTTGGCAATTTCAGCCATGATGAACATCGCCACGATTGCACTTGTTAGCCAACTGATCCCCGCGCTTAAAGCCACCTCTTGAACGGGCAGAAGCCACAAGCCTAAAATCAGAGGCGCCAATGCGAATTGGCTAAGGGTGCACAAAAAGATCAGCTGTACGCCCAAAAACCCACGCCATCCTAATTGCGAGAAAAGCGCCTTTGGGTCCTTCATTAGCACCATATATGTGGCGGCGTATCCCTTGAGCCATCTTGAGCGTTGACGGATCCAAGCGCGCGGCGCGCAGCAGGCTTCCTCATAAGTCGTGGTATCAATCAATTCTGTTCTGTAACCTGCTTTGGCCAAACGCATGCCAAGTTCGGCGTCTTCGGTCACGTTGTGCGCGTCCCATCCGCCTAATTCCTCAAGGACGTACCTGCGAAAGAAAACTGTTGTGCCACCCAGTGGAATTGGCAGTCTGAGGGCTTGGAAACCGGGCAAGATCAGTCTGAACCACGTGGCATATTCGAGGGTAAAGCAGCGAGACATCCAGTTTTGTTTTGGGTTGTAGAAATCGAGAGCACCCTGCAGGCAGACCACTTCGGCGGGGCGGTTGGCAAAGCCATGGACGATCTTGAGTAGCTGATCTGGTTCAGGCGCATCTTCGGCATCATAGATCCCGATAATACTGCCACGGCAAAAATCGAATGCGTAATTCATCGCGCGTGGTTTGGTTTTAACGCTGCCCTGAGGAACCTCGTGAACCTTTATCCAGTGAGGCAAAATCGTCTCGCGCAATGTGGTTTGGGTCACCTTATCGCTGGCTTCGGTGATCAAGCAGACGTCAAGCTTTTCACGGGGATAATCGAGGCGGCTAAGTTGTCTGACCAATTGTCCCGCGATGTTGCGTTCGTTTAGAAGGGGAACAAGAATTGATACTGTTGGTAGCTGAAAGAGTGCGGTTTCTTGGCCTGGTATGGGGTTTTGGCACAGATAAACAATGCTGGCCCAAACGCGGAGTGCAACGACTGCGAACATGCTGAGAATGGCCCAGCCAATGAGTGCTGCAAATAGGACCTTTGGCATAAACAAAGCGACGCTGCCAAAGCCCAAGAGCCAGAGAATTTTTGCTGTTCTTGATGTGGGCTTACTTAAATGTCGGCAACTATCTTCGGAATCAACGCGACTTTCGGCCAGTTCCTTCAGCCGTGTTTTGTGATCGTTGGCGATGACATCTGTGATCTGATGGCGTGTTGCTAATGCCATTTTGAGTGGATGCAGGTGATCGGGTAAATGTGTAGTGTCCGCGGCAAAGCTTGTAGGTGATGATGTCACGACTAAAGTGGCGGAGCCCACGTTCCGTAGTGGAATGACGGCTTTCTTAATGCATTTCCTGATGTCTACATCTTTAAGCAACCCGGGTTGGCGGAACGGAGTTGCAGGATCAATTATACGTGCACCGCTTTTAAGGCTTTGAGCGCGCAGGATATCTGCCTCGTCAAGCATGAACATAGCATTAACATATTCGCAGATTGGTGCCCAATCATGCCGCGCATTGTGAGCAACTGCCTACGCATCGGCTGGTGCAAGTGTTCCGAGGTCAAGCATGACATCAAGCCAGGGGCTACTTGCGTCACGAGAGCCGTTACTTACCGAACCAAACGAATGTCGTGATTGCCCCTTAACAAGGGCAAGTGGGTGGGATGACATGACAACTCTTTACTAACGCACAGCCGCAATACGCTGCGTGTTAGTGATGGCGCCTGATCCTTAAAGAGTAGTTAAATCTAAGCCGTTCAAGCAGATGTTTTTGCTTGCTCAGACATGTGCTCTACAAACCGTTCAAACAGGTAATAACTGTCCATCGGACCCGGGCTTGCCTCAGGGTGGTATTGCACACTGAACACTGGGCGATCAGCCATACGGATGCCACAGTTAGACCCGTCAAACAAAGAAACATGCGTTTCAACCACACCTTCGGGCAGCGTTTGGCTATCAACCGTGAAGCCGTGGTTCATTGAGGTGATCTCAACTTTGCCGGTCTCCAAATCCTTAACGG
Source organism: Nereida sp. (assembly GCF_965655635.1). Taxonomy (NCBI): domain Bacteria; kingdom Pseudomonadati; phylum Pseudomonadota; class Alphaproteobacteria; order Rhodobacterales; family Roseobacteraceae; genus Nereida; species Nereida sp. Next base: position 6,056 of record NZ_CBFHHE010000020.1, on the reverse strand, counting down.
GGTGGTTGGCGCCATGGTGGCCGTGGTTCATTTTCACAGTTTGTGCACCAAGGGCGAGAGCCAACATTTGATGACCCAGACAGATACCAAAGACCGGAATGTTGGATTGCTTCAAAACGTCTTTGATCATTGGTACAGCGTAAGTACCCGTCGCAGCCGGATCGCCAGGACCGTTTGACAGGAACACACCGTCGGGTTTGTGTGCCAAAACTTCTTCAGCTGTCGCTGTTGCAGGTAGAACAGTTACATCACATCCCGCAGACGCAAGGCACCGTAAGATGTTACGTTTTGCGCCGAAATCAAGCGCGACGACTTTGAAGCCAGCTTCGCTGCGCTTTGCATGGCCATCTGGCCAAGCCCAACGCATTTCGTCCCAAGTGTAGTTTTGTGCACATGTAACGTCTTTTGCGAGGTCAAGCCCTTCGAGACCCTTGAAATCACGGGCTTTTGCAACCAGCGCTTCAATATTGAATTTTCCATCTGCGCGGTATTCCATCGCCACATGTGGTGCACCTTGGTTGCGTATCGCACGGGTGAGGGCGCGTGTATCAACGCCGCCCAGCCCCATGCGGTTGCGTGCGCTAAGCCACTCGCCAAGCTCTTGCGTTGAACGCCAGTTTGATGCGTCTGTCGGATCCCACTTCACCACCATGCCAGCCGCGATTGGGTCTGCATGCTCATCATCTTCTGGTGTGATGCCTGTGTTGCCAATGTGTGGAAACGTAAAAGTAACAATCTGACCCGCGTATGACGGGTCTGTCATGATTTCTTGGTAGCCGGTCATTGCCGTATTGAAGCAAAGTTCAGCTTCAACGATGCCTTCTGCTCCGAAGCCAAATCCGTAGAACAACGTTCCATCCGCAAGGGCGAGGCAAGCTGTGGGGTGCGACGTGTCAGTCATGGCGCAGATTCCGGTTCATCAGGTCAAACTTGGCGGAACATAGGCACTTGGCGTAAGGGCGTCAACAGGCCGTCTGTGCATTGGGGGAATATATAATTACATATATTTATCAATGACTTGGGCGTTACCCGTCGGGCTTGAGTTGTAACGCTGTTACGCCTATACCTTAGTCCTTTAACTTAACTGACATATTAGGTCCTGCTATGACAATGAAAGAACAGATTTCTGCCGCGCTGAAAGAGGCGATGAAGGCGAAAGATACTGCCCGCTTGTCAACGCTGCGGTTGGTGAACGCTGCGATCAAAGATCGTGAGATTGCTGCGCGTGGATCTGATGAGGTGGTTTCTGTGAGCGATGCAGATATCACGTTTATTCTGGGCAAGATGGTCAAGCAGCGCAAAGAAAGTGCCAAAGCCTATGAAGAGGGCGGACGTCTGGAGCTTGCGGAGAAAGAGCTGCAGGAAATCGCGATCATCGAGGATTATTTGCCAAAGCAACTTGATGCCGACGAAACCGCAGCCGCAGTTCAAGAAGCCATTCGCGCGACCGGGGCCGAGGGCATCCGCGATATGGGTAAAGTGATGGCAGCGTTGAAAGCTGCCTATACAGGCCAGATGGACTTTGGCAGTGTGGGTCCGATGGTCAAGGATCAGCTGAGTAGCTAGGGGTCGCTTCACGGTGTTCTTTGAGCAGGCGTTGCACATCATCATAGAGTGTGACGCGCTCATCAGCAGATAAAAAGGCGCCAAGCTCTACCTCGCGGTTGGCGCCTTTCAGCGTGACATAGTTTTCTACGGGTCCGGCCTTGGTGTGCATGTGTGCGCTGACCCAGTAGGTATTTGCTTGCCAGCTTTGGGCAGCTGTACGTGGGTTGATCCGCGACAAAGCAGTTGTTTCACAATCAATTATTAGCGTTTCGCGCACCGCGGCGTCTTTCTGGTTGCGGCGGATTGCGCTCCAGACTGCCCAGAGCGCGATGATAAAGAATGGCAGCAGACCCCAGACAACGGGGCTTCCCAGAATGGCGATTGCGGGCAGAAAGATTAAGCTGCTTGTAATACCGATGAACCAAACGAAGCCTTGTGGGTTCATCGATTGGTGAGGCCAGAGTGTTATGGTGCAAGGGTTCTGGTTGGTAATTTGATAGGGCATGTCGTCTGTCGCTTGCGTGTCTATTCTTGCCTAGAAGCTAGGCTGCTCCTGCGAGTTAGCAATGCTGACGATTGCTTTTCCACTGTATGTTTTACCGCAGGTCGGAATGGATGACTACCATCCGGTCAAAAAGAAAAAGCCCCCGCCGAAAAGGCGAGGGCTTTCTTATTCAGTCGTAGGTTGCAGCGCTTAGTGCGCGTGGCCTTTGTCCCAGTCTTCTTGCTTTGGAAGAATCTCAAACGTATGCTCTGGGGGTGGTGATGGAAGTGTCCACTCCAGCGTATCTGCATATTCGTTCCATGGGTTCGCTTCTGTCACGCGGCGTCCTGCAAGCAATGTGTAGAACAGAACCACGATGAAGAAGAGGAACGAACCAAACGACAGGAATGCACCGATCGAAGAGACATAGTTCCAAGTCGCGAACGCTTCGGGGTAGTCGATGTAACGACGTGGCATACCCTGACGGCCCAAGAAGTGCTGCGGGAAGAATGTCAGGTTTGCGCCGATGAACATCGCCCAGAAGTGCAGCTTACCAGCCCACTCGGGATACATGCGGCCGGACATTTTCGGCAGATAGAAATAGATACCTGCGAAGATGCAGAATACGGCACCAAGGCTCATCACATAGTGGAAGTGAGCAACCACGTAGTATGTGTCATGGTAAGCGCGGTCTACACCGGCCTGTGACAACACGATGCCTGTTACGCCACCGACGGTGAAGAGGAACAAGAAGCCGAACGCCCAAAGCATAGGTGTTTTGAACTCAACAGAGCCACCCCACATTGTTGCAATCCAGCTAAATATCTTCACACCGGTTGGTACCGCGATCACCATCGTCGCCATCATGAAATATGACTGTTGCGACAGTGACATGCCGACTGTGTACATGTGGTGCGCCCACACAACGAAGCCTAAGACACCAATTGCGACCATCGCGTAGACCATTGGCAGGTAGCCAAAGATCGGTTTGCGCGAGAATGTTGCAATGATGTGGCTGATGATACCAAAGCCCGGCAGAATGATGATGTACACTTCTGGGTGTCCGAAGAACCACAGGATGTGCTGGTAGAGAACAGGGTCGCCACCGCCATCGGGCTGGAAGAAGGATGTGCCAAAGTTGCGGTCTGTCAGCAACATTGTGATCGCACCTGCAAGCACAGGAAGTGCCAGAAGGATCAGCCATGCAGTTACAAAGATCGACCATGCAAAAAGTGGTGCTTTGTGCAGTGTCATACCTGGCGCACGCATGTTCAAGAACGTGGTGATGATGTTGATCGCACCTAGGATCGATGATGCGCCGGAAACGTGTACGGCAAAGATTGCCAGGTCCATCGACATACCGGCTTCTGATGTTGAAAGCGGTGGATACAGGACCCAACCTACACCTGAGCCTAGTTGGCCGTTACCGCCTGGTGCCAGCATTGATGCGACGCCAAGTGATGTACCTGCAATGAACAACCAGAATGACAAATTGTTCAAGCGTGGGAAGGCCATGTCCGGCGCGCCAATTTGCAATGGCATGAAGTAGTTACCAAAACCACCAAACAAGGCGGGGATAACAACAAAGAACATCATCAACACACCGTGATAGGTGATCATGACGTTCCAAAGGTGGCCGTTTGGCGTACAAGTTGCCTCGGATGCGAGGAAACGTGCGCCTTCAAGACACATGTATTGCACGCCAGGTTCCATGAGCTCCAGGCGCATGTAAACTGTAAATGCTACGGAAATGAAACCGACGATACCTGATGCAAATAGGTAAAGAATGCCGATATCTTTGTGGTTTGTAGACATAAACCAACGGGTAAAGAACCCGCGGTTGTCTTCGTGCTCAGCGTCGTAGCCATGAATGGCGGCGTCTGCCATGTCCGGTGCCTCCGTTTTTTTGGTTCCCAATGTATAGCACCCCACGAAGCGACTCGTGGAGGGTATTCTGACCTGTTACTAAGGCACAGCCGCTATCAGAGCAATGTTAATACGCCGTAAAATGTGGGCTAAAATGGCGCAGGTCATTCAAGTTGGGATGATCTAAATGCCTGATTTTACCGCCCGTTTAGAATTGTAAACAATTGTATACGTTGGAAATCTGACCCGTAGCAGCGGCTTGTTGTTGAGATTTCAGCGCCTTGTTCTCTTTTAAATAATCGCGGGAAAATGCGTCTCAAACGTTTTGCGTAGGGCAACGTCGAGGTCGTCCATCGTAACAGGAAGGCCCAAATCCACTAGCGATGTAACACCGTGATCTGTAATTCCGCAGGGCACAATACCGTCAAAATGGGACAAATCCGGCTCAACATTGATTGAGATGCCGTGAAAGCTGACCCACTTGCGGAGGCGAATTCCAATTGCGGCCACTTTGTCTTCGGTCATGTCATCATTCGGGCCAAGCGGCTTTTCAGGCCGCTCAACCCAAACACCAACTCGGCCTTCGCGAATATGACCGGTCACATTGAACTCGCCTAATGCGTCAATCACCCAAGCTTCCAGAGATTGCACAAACGCACGCACATCACGGCCCCGTTTGTTCACATTTAGCATAGTGTAGATGACCCGCTGTCCCGGCCCGTGATAAGTGTATTGCCCACCGCGCTTACTTTCAAACACGTCAAAACGGTTTGGGTCGGTCAAATCGCTTGGGTCCGCTGATGTGCCCGCAGTGTAAAGAGGGGGGTGTTCAAGCAGCCAGATCGCCTCGTTCATTGAGCCGTTGATGATCCCTGCGACGCGCCGCTCCATCTCAGCGCAAGCCGCGTCATATGAGACCAAAGACGTGGAGGTAATCCATTCGACCATGTGGAATTTCCTAACTTAGGTGTCCCTGCCTGCTGACAATCCAATGCCGCAGCGGCAATTTTGCATGGCAATATCAGGCCATGTTGAGATTGTCATGAGTGATGCGCATTTTTTGACTTGTAAGGCCGCCGCAGTTTGTCTAAGCCGCGCCCATACCAAGCACATGAATATGCGGTCGTGGCGGAATTGGTAGACGCGCAGCGTTGAGGTCGCTGTGAGGTAACACTCGTGGGGGTTCGAGTCCCCCCGACCGCACCATTACTCTCAGATAACTTGTTGAAGTTCCTTCGATTTAATTCATCGGAGTAATTCATCGTGTCACATATTCAGTACACAATCAGTCGTTCAGGCACCTATTACTATAATAGACGTGTGCCTAAACATGCAGTTGAAGCCTATGGTTCCTTCATTCGTCAGGCCTTGTCTCGTTGTCCTGATGAGGCCGATGCCTACGCCCAGCGCCTTAGCTTTATTCTTGAAGCTTCTTGGCGTGATAAGCGGGCAGTCCAGCCCGTAGATCTGGCTCTTGTTGTAGAAGGCTTTAAGCCAAGGTCTTACCTACTGTCCCAGATCACTGAGGAGTATCTCTCCCTCCGAGACATCAACGAGAGGCCTTCTCGGCTTGCCCTCTCTGCATTTCTGTCTGTGGCTGGTGACCGAGAAGTCCGAGACTACAGACGAGAAGATGCAAAGCTGTTCGTTCATCATCTGACACAGAAGGGTAATAAAACAGCTACGATCAGAAGGCGGATCAACAGCATGTCTGCCATTCTGAACTATGCTTATTCAGAGTTAGACGTGGATAGACGTAATCCGTTCTCAAGGCTGCACATCAAAGGGGAGGGACAAGACAGCAATAAGCGAGGGACGTTTACAACAGACCAGCTTATCAGTGGATACCGACAAGCACTTGAAGGATCGAGTAACGTCCGATTGTTGTTCCCCATCCTAGGAGAGACGGGATGCCGATTGGCAGAAGTTGTTGGCTTGCTAAAGTCTGACATCAACTGGCATGATCAAGTCCTTCATATCCGTCCAAACGATAAACGGAGACTGAAGACACCATCATCAGAACGATCAATTCCTCTTACGCCTACTGCTTTCAAAGCATTAGAGATTGCAGCCAGCCGCACTGAGAGTGAATGGTTGTTCCCACTCTACATCAAGGAAGATGGTTGTTACGCAACCCATGCAAGTAATGCCCTAGGAA
>NZ_CBFHHE010000019.1:0-39540 GCF_965655635.1 Nereida sp. | reverse complement strand
GCACTGTGGCCACGCCGTTTACCGCCAAATACGCAGGCCGGCACGCAACAGTACCGCCAGCTGAGGCCGCATCAAACATAGCCACCGTTCTGGATGAGCTTAGCCCCGCACGGACGGGCAAATTTTTCGATTGGGCCGGAGAAGTAGTGCCATGGTAAACCTCGTTCTTGTTCTGGCAGATCAGTTGACGCACACGCTTTCCGCCCTTGAACACGCGGATAAAGCAGATGATGTCATCGTTATGGCCGAGGTGGCCGACGAGGCGAGTTATGTGCGCCACCACCCCAAGAAAATCGCATTTCTGTTCAGTGTGATGCGCCATTTCGCTCATGAGTTGCGCGAGGCGGGTTGGACTGTTCGTTACACTGCGCTTGATGATGCTGAGAACACAGGTTCGATCGTAGGGGAGTTGCTGCGCGCGGCCTCTGATACCGGCGCAAGCCGCGTTCTTAGCACTGAGTGTGGCGAGTGGCGTTTGATCAACGCCCTTGAGGACGTGCCGCTTGAAGTGACCGTTTTGCCTGACACGCGGTTCATTGCTTCGCACAAGCGTTTCGAGGATTGGGCCGAGGGACGCAAGCAGCTGCGGATGGAGTATTTCTACCGCGAAATGCGCCGTGAAACGGGGCTGTTGATGGAAGGTGACAAACCTGTCGACGGCAAGTGGAATTTTGATCACGATAACCGCAAGCCCGCCCCTGATGAAGTGAAGTTTGATGGGCCGTTACGGTTTGAGCCTGATGAAATCACGGCGGATGTCTTGGCGTTGGTGAAATCGCGCTTTGATAATCATTTCGGCGATCTTGAGCCGTTTTGGTTTGCGGTCACCCGTGACCAGGCGCTGCAGCAGCTTCATCACTTCATAGCGCTCGGTTTGCCAAAGTTCGGTGATTTTCAAGACGCGATGATGAGCGATGAGCCATTTTTGTATCACGGGCTGATCTCGTTTTATTTGAACGCGGGCTTGCTGACCCCGCTTGAAATCTGTCGCGCGGCTGAGCAGGCATTTACGGATGGTGATGCGCCAATCAATGCGGTTGAAGGGTTTATTCGCCAGATTCTGGGGTGGCGCGAATATGTGCGCGGCATCTATTTTCTGGAAGGCCCTTCGTACACGTCGCGCAACTATCTTGAGCACTCGCGCGCGCTGCCTGAGTTTTATTGGGGTGGTGAAACCCGCATGCGGTGCGTGTCAAAAGCGGTCGAGCAAACAGGGCGGGACGCTTATGCGCACCATATTCAACGCCTTATGGTCACGGGGAATTTTGCCTTGCTCGCGGGCATCGATCCCCATCAGGTCCATGAGTGGTATCTTGCTGTTTATGCCGATGCTTACGAATGGGTTGAGGCGCCCAATGTGATTGGGATGTCGCAATTTGCGGACGGAGGAATCATCGCAAGTAAGCCATATGTTTCAAGCGGTTCTTACATCAACAAGATGAGCGATTACTGTAAAGGCTGTCATTATAAAGTTACCGCAAAAACCGGTGAAGCGGCCTGTCCGTTTAACGTGCTTTATTGGGACTTTTTGATCCGCCATGAAGAACGGTTTCGCAGCAATCCGCGCATGGGCCAAATGTACCGCGTGTGGGAGCGTATGGACGAAGAACGGCGCGACACTATGCTGTCAGATGCCGCAGATGTATTGGCAAAGCTGGACCGTGGTGAGGTGATTTAAGCGCTGCGCGTTAGTCTATGATCTCGGCGCGCTCTACGCCCCAGAATGATGATTTCGGTGCCCAACCGCGGTAGCCATCTGCCCGCATCGAACACCAGTCCGTAGTGCATTCATTAAGCCGTGCCACGACGCCGCGCTCAAGCATCGCGGCAACGGGTGCATCGGTCATTGGTTTGCGACGCAGCTCAACAGCGTCTTCGTCAATGATGATAGTTCTGACGCCGGAAATAAGTGAGTAGTGCAGCCAACCGCCAACGCCGTCGCGGTCTTCTACACGGCGCCAATGGCCGTGTTCTGCGATCACACGGAGCGGCATATCGCGGCGCTTGAAAATCCAATCAATGCGGTGCGTTTTGGACGGACCACGGCGCACATTTGCTTCACTCGCCTTCAGCGACACAAAGCGCGGCATGGGAAGACCCGTGACAGGGCCCACGTCTGCACGCGCAGTTTGACCTGCCAGTTGAATGGACAAAAGAAGTGCTGTGATCAGCAAAACTGACTTCATTATCTACGGCCTGTGCGCTTATCTGTTTCGGCGGGGTGCATGCCGAAAATGGATTGGTGAAATTCAAGGTCTTGTGCCTTGCTTGCTCTGACTGCACTCTAGGGTGAAAGCGGTGTCTGGGCAAAGTGGGAGATTTGGTCGATGTCACGAAAACGGTTGAGTGTTGTCGTTACGCGACGGTTGCCCGCAGCCGTGGAACACCGCATGGCAGAGTTGTTCGACGTAACACTGCGCGACAGCGATGCACCGATGAGCCGCGATGAACTGATTGCAGCGATGCAAGACGTTGATGTTTTGGTTCCAACAGTGAATGACCGTCTTGATGCTGCGGTTTTTGAACAGGCCGGCGAACGTTTGAAGCTGGTGGCAAATTACGGCGCAGGGACGGATCACATTGACGTAAATGCGGCCCATGCAAACGGAATTATGGTCAGCAATACCCCAGGCGTGGGGGCGGAAGACACTGCGGATATGACGCTGGCGCTGATGCTATCTGTGACGCGCCGCATCCCCGAGGGTTTGTCAGTCATGCAGACCGGTGATTGGGACGGTTGGTCGCCTACTGCACTGTTAGGTGGCAAAATTGGCGGCCGCTCCCTTGGTATTTTGGGCATGGGCCGTATTGGGCAGGCCGTTGCGCGACGTGCCCGCGCGTTCGGGATGCAGGTGCACTATCACAACCGTAATTGTCTGCGCCCCGAGACTGAAGCCGATCTTGGCGCAAAGTATTGGAGCAGTCTCAACCAGATGTTGGCGCAGGTCGATATTTTGACCATTCACTGTCCACACACCCCGAGCACCTACCACATTATGAATGCGCGGCGTTTGGCGTTGATGAAACCCAGTGCGGTTATTGTGAACACCTCACGCGGTGATGTGATTGATGAGAACGCCCTCACGCGGATGCTTCGGTCGGGTGAGATTGCGGGTGCGGGCCTTGATGTCTACGAGGGTGGCGCTAAGCCGAACCCACGCCTTCGTGCGCTTAAGAACGTTGTTTTGTTGCCCCATATGGCGTCCGCCACAGTGGAAGGCCGCGAGGAAATGGGCGCGCGCGTGATGCTCAATATTTCCACCCATGCGGATGGGTTCCGTCCCCCGGATATGGTGATTCCGTCTAGCTTGTAATGGCCGTTTTGCGGCGTCTGGTGTGTCTTGCTGATGTAGGGCAGGTCGGTTTTGGCGCGTGTTCGGTCGGCTGGATTGCGCCGCGTTCGCATTAGATGGGCGAAGGTAATTGCAAGACACGTCCAAGGAGGTCGGACATATGAAAACCCACGTCAAAGCACTTGTTGTTGGAGGCGGCGCCGTTGGCACGTCTATCGCTTATCATTTGGGTAAGGCGGGGTGGGACACGCTTTTGCTTGAGCGGGACGAGCTGACATCCGGTTCAACTTGGCACGCAGCGGGCTTGTTGCCGTATTTCAACATGTCATATGCCACCACCCATATTCACGACTATTCCATCAAGTTTTACAAAACCCTCGAGGAAGAGACCGGCCTAAATGCGGGTTTTTCGGTGTGCGGTAACTTGCGGATGGCGCAATTTAAAGAGCGTATGGACGAGTATATGCTTTACGCCAGCACCGCAGAGACCTGCGGTGTGCCCTACGAATGGATGAGCCCCGATCAGATCAGAGAGCGGTTCCCTCTGGTGCGCACCGAGGACCTTGTTGGCGCGATTTATCACCCGACTGATGGTTACATTAACCCCGCGGACGTCACCATGGCGATGGCCAAAGGCGCGCGGCAACACGGTGTGACGATTGAACGGAAATGGCAGGTCGACAGCTATCATTGGAACGGTCACGAGTGGGAGGTGACCTGCATGCGCACCGCTGACAAAGGCGGCAATTTGATCTCAACCGATGAAACAATGGTCATCCACGCCGAGCACGTTGTGACGGCCACTGGCAACCACGCGCAACGCACCGCAAAGCTGTTGGGTATCAAAATTCCGGCGATCCCTGTTGAGCACCAATTTATTGTAACCGAGCCCGATTCGATGTTGGTTGAGTGGCGCAAAAACAATCCAGAACACCCTGTTCTGCGCGATGCAGATGCCAAATGGTACGTCCGCGAAGAGCGTGGCGGTTGGATTTTAGGGCCATATGAGCGCAACGCACCAGCACGTTTCGAGTTTGGCGTGCCAGATAGCTTCCGCGCCGATCTATTCCCACTCGATCTTGAGCGGATTGAAGAAGAATACATGAGCTTCATCCACCGTATTCCGTCCAGCGAAGAAGTCGGCCTAAAGGATGATTTCAACGGCCCGATTTGCTATACACCAGATGGCAATCCGCTGGTTGGTCCTGCACCGGGGCTGCGTAACATGTGGCTGGCTGAAGGGTTCAGCTTTGGCATTACTGCTGCTGGCGGCACGGGTCATTACATGGCGCAAATGATGGTTGAGGGCGAGGCCGAGATCGACATGGCCTCACTTGATCCAAAACGCTACGGCAGCTGGATGACTACAGAATATGCGGCGCGCAAGAATGAAGAAAGCTATGAGCATGTCTACATTTTGCACCACCCCGACGAAGAACGCGAAGTTGCCCGTCCGCTGCGTACCGCTCCGTGTTATGACCGGATGGCCGCGCGCGGTGCACAGTTTGGTGTTGTGAATGGTTTTGAGCGTCCGAACTATTTTGGCCCGACACCCGACGAAGGTGGCTTTGACGATCAAGCGTCACGCAGCTTTCGCCGCGGCGGTTGGTGGAAATACGCAGTTGAAGAAGCGAATGCCGTGCGCAATGGCGTAGGCCTTCTGGATGCATCGGCGTTTACCAAGCACGAAGTTAAGGGCCCCGGTGCGACTGCTTTCCTTGATTGGTTTACTTGTAACAAGCTGCCGCGCGTTGGTCGGATCAACCTGACATATGCCCTGACAAGTCACGGCACGACGCGGACCGAATACACCATCGTTCGTATGGCTGAGGATCACTACTATCTGGTTAGTGCGGGTGCTTGGACAGATTACGACAGTGATTACTTGCGCAAAGCCGCCGAGGATAAAATGCCCGAGGTTGGATATGTGGCGATCAATGATGTCACCACGAAATACGGAGTTTTGGCTTTGGCGGGCCCGAAGTCCCGTGATCTTTTGAAAGAGATTATCAAAGACGCTGACCCTGAAACAGCACTGTGCAACAAGCGCTTTCCGTGGCTTAGCATGAAGCATATTGAGCTTGGCATGGTGCCGGTGATGGCAATCCGTGTGGCCTACACAGGTGAGCTGGGTTGGGAATTGCACCACCCAATTGAAATGCAAAACCACTTGTTTGATCTGCTTGAGAAAGCCGGTGAAAAGCACGGCCTTAAGATGGTTGGTGGGCGCGCTCAGAACTGGCTTCGTCAGGAGAAATCCTACCGCGCCTTTGGCAACGAGCTTGGCCGCGATGCGACCCCGCTTGAGGCTGACTTGCCTCGGTTCATCGACCTTGAGAAAGAGTTCTTTGGCAAAGACGCTTTGGTCAAAACCGGTGTGCGCAGCAAATGCGTTACCTTCCTTATCGATGGGCCAGACGATGCTGACCCGTGGGGCCGCGAGGCGCTTTATGCCGGTGATCTGCGTGTTGGGCGTTTGACCTCGGGCGGATATTCCGTTCATTTCGGCAAGTCGATCGGCATGGGCTACGTCAAGCCAGAGCACGCTGAGGTTGGTACTGTGCTAAAGGTCAAAATGTTCGATCAGCTTTGGGACGCGACCATCGTTGAAGACAGTCCCTATGATCCGAAAAACGCCACCATTCGGGTCGACGGATAAAATAACGAATAGTTGCTAGCGTTTAGGAGAAGGATAAGTAAGAATTTCATAGGCGACCGCCGGGAAATTTGCGCAGTTGTGGTGAGTAGCGCTAATTGAGTGTCAAACTAGATTTCAGATCATCAAGTTTTTGAGGATTCATGAGGTCTTGATCGACCAACTAAAAATGCGAGGTGAACCGGTAGGTTGACTCAATGTTATTTGTGCTGATGCTTTTTAAGCATTTAGTAGCCGTTTTCAAAGTGCGACTATCGGTTTTTGAAAAGGGGCGGATTATCCCAAATTTGAACCATTTCATTTATGAATCTACTAATGTTATGGACCATTTCATCATCTTGTATTAATCCAAGACAGATCTGAGTTGGTATGGCGAGGCCTCTAGCTTTCTACGGTGGACAACAATAAAAGGCAATAAAGCGCATGTTAGATAAATTATTCGGTCTTACCAAGGCCGGTACAACTGTCAAAACAGAAGTAATGGCAGGTTTAGCAACATTCTTAACGATGGCTTACATTACGGTTGTGAATCCAGCTATTCTTTCGACTGAAGGAACTGGCATGGAGTTCGGGGGGGTTTTTACCGCTACTGTCATTGCAGCTGTGGTTGGAACATTGATTATGGCTTTGTGGGCGAACTGGCCAGTAGCTCTTGCTCCGGGGATGGGACTCAATGCCTTTTTTACCTACAGTGTAATCTTTGGCCTAGGATATACTTTTCAGCAGGCACTGGCAGCCGTATTTGTAGCTGGAATTGTGTTTGTTGTTCTAAGCGTGACGCCGGCACGCAAGTATATTATCAATAGCATCCCTAAAAGTATGAAGTTAGGAGTAGGCGCGGGAATCGGACTTTTCTTGGCTATTATTGGTTTGAAAAATGGTGGAGTGGTTGTGGACAATCCCGCTACTTTGGTTGGTCTCGGCGATGTTACTAGTTGGCCCGTATTGTTAACGGGTTTGGGCTTCGTCATCATGGCTACATTAGATAAGCGAAACGTGCCCGGTGCGATCATATTGGGCATTCTTATAGTCTCGGCCATCGCTTGGTTGTCTGGAATTTCATCACTGGGCGGCGTTGCAGGTGCTATCCCAAGTCCAATACATGTATTTAGTTTAGACTTCAGCATCCTCTTTACAGCAGGTTTTATTGGTGTGGCATTTGCATTTTTGTTTGTCGATTTCTTGGATACAGCAGGTACACTAACAAGTGTGGCGAACCTTACAGGTAAGGTTGATGATAATGGTGAGATTGAAGGAATTGATCGTGCACTGGTTGCAGATTCAGTTGCTACAACAGCAGGCGCTTTACTTGGGACTAGTAACACTACCTCCTACATTGAAAGTGGTGCGGGAATAAAAGAGGGTGGCAAAACAGGACTTACTGCCGCGGTGGTAGCGGTCCTATTCGCAGCCTGTCTTTTCTTGGCGCCGCTTGCTCAGAGTGTACCAGCGTTTGCTACTGCACCCGCCCTTATCTTTATATCAACTTATTTTTTACGTAACCTTAAGGATATCGACTGGGATGATGTAACGGAATATGCCCCAGCAGTCATGGCGGCAGTGCTTATGCCGCTAACCTATAGTATTGCTCATGGTATTGCTTTGGGTTTTATTGCATATGTCATAATTAAGGCGCTGAGTGGTAGAACGGCTGACCTAAATATAGGTAGCATGTCTATTGCTATGGTGAGTGTAGTCTACTTTATAGCTGTGTAATTAGATATCTGTTAGCTTATAGCTTCTGAAAACGTGCGAGCGTTCACACCCATTTGTGAACGTTCGTCACGAAACGTGTCTTGCTGTTAAAATAAGTACGCTTTTGAGAATTTAGCAGAAATTACATCACAGTTGAGGTTTAATTTTAACTGCCTCAAACGTTTTCAGGTTTTTGATCGCTTGTCGCAATTAAGGACTGATGAAAGCAACTTAGAGTTTTTGACACTAGAGTGACATAAATTTTATCAATCTATCTGAGCATATGGGTCAGCCTAGTTTTTCGTGGACTTCTATCTGCGCATGTTAAGTTTACCAGGATCACGATAGACGAAGGTAGGTAGCGCCATTATTTAGTAATGATTTAATGATTGTAGCGCCAATTCACTATTGGGCACTGAAACGCGATGGCTGAGTGTAGTTTTTGCATTGAATTCTAGCATATTTGCCCCTTTATCCGCCTCGCGCGCCCACATATGCTATCTCAATGAGTACACAGCCCCGATTCATCCACCTTCGCACCCACACCGAGTACTCTCTTTTGGAGGGGGCTTTGGCGACCAAGAAACTGCCTCAGATGTGCGCAGACCTTGGGATGCCTGCAGTGGCGGTGACTGACACCAACAACATGTTTAATGCGCTGGAGTTGTCAGAAGGTGCGATCAAGGCAGGGGTGCAGCCCATCATCGGCTGTCAGGTTGATCTGGAATTTGATCCCGCTCCCTTGGGCGAGCGGCCCCGCCCCCCTGCGCCGCTGGTATTATTGGCGCAAACCGAGCGCGGCTATGAAAATCTGATGCGCCTCAATACGTGCCTTTATATTGCCCATTCGGATCAGGTCCCACACGTCACTCTGGATGAGTTGGAACAAAACAGCGCTGATGTGATTTGTCTCACAGGCGGGCCTGATGGGCCGGTTGGGCGTTTGTTACGCACAGGTCAGCAGCCCAAAGCGCAGGCATTGATAGAACGGTTAAACGCCATTTTCGCCGATCGTCTTTATGTGGAATTGCAGCGCCATCCAGAAGATGGTGGTTTGCCTGAGGCCGAGCGACAGACGGAACGCGGCCTAATCGAAATGGCCTACGAGATGGATATTCCGCTGGTGGCTACGAACGATTGCTACTTCCCTAAGGCGTCAATGTATGAAGCCCATGACGCGCTTTTGTGTATCGCTGATGGTGCCTATGTGGATCAGCAAGAGCCGCGGCGCCGTTTGACACCTGAGCATTATTTCAAGTCCCAAGCCGAGATGGCAACCCTGTTTGCCGATCTGCCAGAAGCACTTGAGAACACGGTTGAGATCGCGCGCCGCTGTGCGTTTCGTGCTTACAAGCGAGATCCGATTTTGCCGAAGTTTGCGGATGACGAGATTGAAGAATTGCGCCGTCAATCCAACGAAGGTTTGCAGCAGCGTCTAAAAGTGATTGAGCATGCAGACACCGTTGAGGCCTATCAAGAACGTCTCGATTTTGAGCTGGGTATCATTGAGGGCATGGGGTTCCCCGGCTATTTCTTGATCGTTGCGGATTTCATTAAATGGGCGAAAGATCACAATATTCCCGTGGGGCCGGGGCGTGGTTCTGGTGCGGGCAGTCTGGTGGCCTATGCGCTAACCATCACGGACCTTGATCCGCTGCGCTACAGCTTGCTGTTTGAGCGGTTCTTGAACCCCGAACGCGTCAGCATGCCTGACTTTGATATCGACTTTTGCATGGACCGCCGCGAGGAAGTCATCCGCTACGTCCAAGAGAAATATGGCCGCGATAAAGTAGGTCAAATCATCACGTTTGGTGCGCTTTTGTCTAAGGCCGCGGTACGCGATATTGGTCGTGTTTTGCAGATGCCATACGGGCAGGTGGATCGGCTGTCCAAAATGATCCCCGTTGAAGGTGTAAAGCCCGTCAGCATCGAAAAAGCACTGGCTGATGAGCCGCGTCTGCGTGAAGAGGCCAAGAACGAAGAGGTCGTTGACCGTCTTTTGACCTATGGCCAACAGGTCGAAGGTTTGTTGCGTAACGCATCCACCCACGCGGCGGGTGTGGTGATTGGTGACCGGCCTCTTGATGCGCTTGTCCCGCTCTATCAAGACCCGCGGTCGGACATGCCGGCCACTCAGTTCAATATGAAATGGGTAGAGCAGGCGGGCTTGGTCAAGTTTGACTTTTTGGGGCTGAAAACCCTGACGGTTGTGCAAAACGCCGTAGACTTGATTTTGAAGTCAGGACGTGACTTGCACATCGCGGCAGATGGCACACAGCTTTATGAACCCGCTGAGGGCACGCTGAACGATATCAACGCGATCCCGCTTGATGATCCGGCAAGCTATGACCTGTATGCCGCCGCCAAAACCGTTGCAGTGTTTCAGGTGGAAAGCTCGGGCATGATGGATGCGCTTAAGCGTATGAAGCCCACCTGTATTGAGGATATCGTTGCGCTTGTGGCGCTGTACCGTCCCGGCCCGATGGAAAATATCCCGCAGTATTGTGATGTGAAAAACGGTCGTGCAGAGCGTGAAAAGCTGCACCCCACGATTGACCACATTCTCGATGAGACCCAAGGCATTATCGTTTACCAAGAGCAGGTTATGCAGATCGCCCAAGAGATGGCGAACTATTCGCTTGGGGGTGCGGATTTGCTGCGCCGTGCGATGGGTAAGAAAATTCAAGAAGCGATGGACGCGGAGCGGCCGAAATTTCTTGAGGGTTCAAAGAAAAACGGTGTCGACGAAAAGAAGGCCACCGAGGTTTGGAACCTTCTGGATAAATTTGCCAACTACGGTTTCAACAAATCCCACGCGGCGGCCTACGCGGTGGTGAGTTATCAAACCGCATGGCTAAAGGCGAACCACCCGGTTGAGTTTATGGCCGGTGTTATGAACTGCGATATCCATTTGACGGATAAGCTGGCGGTGTATTTCGAAGAGGTCAAAAAGGGCCTTAAGCTGAATTATATCCCGCCTTGCATCAACCGCTCTTTGGCGACGTTCGATGTGCAGGATCAGGCGTTGGTCTATGCGCTTGGCGGGCTGAAAAACGTGGGTGTTGAGGCGATGCGCCTGATTGAACAGGGTCGCAAAGTAGACGGGGTTGATAAGCCGTTTGTGACGGTCTTTGATTTTGCCCGCCGCGTTGATTTGAAGCGGATCGGTAAGCGCCCGATGGAGATGTTGGCTCGCGCTGGTGCGTTTGATCAATTGGATGCCAACCGCCGCAAAATGTTCGACAGTCTTGATGCGCTTGTGGGCTACTCTGCCGCCATTCATGAACAGCGCGCATCAAATCAGGTCAGCTTGTTTGGCGAGGCCGGAGACGATTTGCCAGAACCGCGCCTTAGTCCCGTGTCAGATTGGTTGCCAGCCGAAAAGTTGGACGAAGAAGCTAAGGCGATTGGCTTTTATTTGTCAGGTCACCCGCTTGAAGACTACGCCGCTGCTCTTAAACGCAAAGGCGTTCTGACCCTTGATGAGGTTACAGAAAAAGCGTCATCCGGTGCGTGTATCGCGAAACTTGCAGGCCGCATCAGTGGCGTTCAGGAGCGCAAGTCAGCCAAGGGCAACCGCTTTGCTTTTGTGCAGCTGTCTGACCCAACGGGTGCGTATGAGACCACGATGTTCAGCGACACGCTTGATAAATGTCGTGATCAGCTTTCGACCGGTGCCAAAGTTGTTGTCACCGTTGAGGCCACAATGGAGAGCGAACAGCTCAAGCTTTTGGCACGCTCGGTCGCGCCCATTGATAGCGTGGTGGCAGATGTTGGGGGGGCAGGCCTTAAGGTATTTGTTGAGGACCAGTCTGCCATTCCGACTGTTGCAACAGTGCTTAGGGACGCGCCGAAAGCGGTTGCTGGCAAAGGACCGATTGTGTTTTGCTTGATGGCAGAGGGCTTACCCGGCGAGGTTGAGATTGATCTTAACCGTGATTTCCCTGTGTCACCCCAAATCAAAGGGGCGATTAAGTCGCTACCGGGTGTTTTGACGGTTGAAGATTTCTAGGCATCAGGGCCAACAACCTAACATCACACATTTACCAGTGGGGTGGGCGTTGATCCGCAAGGGGGACTGAGCCGCCTTGGTCAAACTCACGGGCCGCTTCGCGTTCCATCAGCATTTGCGCGCGCCGCTGCAACACATCAATGTCGCGTGACTGCTTGGCTACAATATCCGAAAGCTCATCAACGGTTTTCGTCAAATGCGCGATCTTTTCTTCAAGCTGGGTCAGGGTTGGTTGGGTCATAGGGGTGACATACGCCACTCATTCGGGAATTGCTACTGCGCGCATGGTTGCCCACGGCAATGCATCGGGGTAAGTGAGCCGTGCATTTCTTTTGGAGGCCCGCTGTCATGGCCAAAGTGAAAAAACAACCCAAACCAAAGGCGCTCCCGCCCAAAGGTTTCCGCGATTACTTCGGTGCAGAGGTCACAGACCGCGCACATATGTTGGAGCAAATCGCTGGGGTGTATCATCGCTATGGCTTTGATGCGTTAGAAAGCTCTGCGGTGGAAACTGTGGAAGCCCTTGGAAAGTTTTTGCCAGACGTGGACCGCCCGAACGAAGGTGTGTTTGCTTGGCAAGAAGATGAGGACGCAAATTGGCTGGCGCTGCGCTATGATCTGACTGCACCACTTGCGCGGGTTTACGCCCAACACCGCAACGATTTGCCGACGCCTTATCGCCGCTATGCGATGGGACCTGTGTGGCGCAATGAAAAGCCGGGCCCGGGCCGCTACCGTCAGTTTTATCAATGTGATGCGGACACAGTTGGAACGGCGTCAATGGCCGCTGACGCAGAGATTTGCGCGCTGTTGTCAGATACGCTTGAGGCCGTGGGTATCCCGCGCGGCGACTACATTGTGCGCGTGAACAACCGCAAAGTTTTGAATGGCGTCATGGAGGTTGCTGGTCTTTCTGGTGACGACAAAATTTCTGAACGCGGCATTGTTCTGCGCGCCATCGATAAACTGGACCGCCTTGGCGTAGAAGGCGTGCGCGCTTTGCTTGGGGCAGGGCGCGAAGATGCGTCAGGTGATTTTACCAAAGGTGCCGGGCTTGATGACGCGGCAGCTGATGTGGTGATGGGTTTCATGGATGCCAAACGTGCCACGGGCCGGGAGACAACTGCGCGGCTGCGCGAGTTGGTTGCGGGCTCTGCGGTGGGGTTAGAAGGCGTGGACGAGCTTGAGACGATTGCTGATCTGCTTGAAGCGGGCGGGTACGGTGCTGACCGCATTGAACTGGACCCAGCTGTTGTGCGCGGTCTGGGCTATTACACCGGCCCCGTTTTTGAAGCTGAGCTGACATTTGAAATTCTGGACGAAAAAGGCCGTCCCCGCCAATTCGGCTCTGTGGCAGGTGGTGGTCGGTACGACGATTTGGTCAAGCGCTTTACGGGCCAAGAAGTGCCGGCTGTGGGTGTTTCAATTGGCGTTGATCGTTTGTTGGCGGCGCTGCGGGAAAAGGGCCGAATGACAGCAACGCACGCAGGTCCGGTTGTTGTTACTGTGATGGACCGCGACCGTCTTGCGGATTATCAATCTATGGTGACCGAACTGCGCAATGCTGGCATTCGCGCCGAGATGTTCATGGGGAACCCCAAGAACTTTGGCAACCAGCTGAAATACGCAGATAAACGCGCCAGCCCATGTGCGGTGATCCAAGGCAGCGACGAAGCAGACAACGGCATCGTTCAAATCAAGGACTTGATCCTTGGAGCGAAGCTTGCTGAAAACGCGACGCTGGATGAATGGCGTGACCGTCCGCAACAATTCGAAGTGCCGCGCGATCAGTTGGTCGCCAAAGTGCGCGAGATCATCGAAAGCTATTCATAATGGTTGAAAAAGCAGCTTCACGCGCGCTGGCTCAGGGGCTTTTAGTCCAATTTGAAGGGGCGGGCGCACAGCTTGTCGAAGCCGATATCTTGCAACCTGCGGATTTGTTGTTGGAGCTTTACGGCGAAGATATTCGCGCACGTGCCTACACCACATCGGACCCGCTGCGCGGTGAGCAAATGCTGCGCCCTGATTTCACTGTGCCTGTTGTCCAGATGCATATGGACGGCGGGGCAGAGCCTGCGCGCTATGCCTACATGGGTGAAGTTTTCCGCCGCCAAGACATGGATGCGGAACGTGCCTGTGAGTATATGCAGGTGGGCTTTGAGGCTTTTGACCGCGATGCCGCCGCAGCCGATGCAGAAGTTTTTGGCCTATTCACCCGCGTGCTTGCCCCTCACGGGTTGGCGGCAGTAACTGGCGACATTGGTCTTGTTACCGCAGCGGTGCAGTCACTTAAGACAAGCGCGCGGCGCAAAGCGGCGTTGATGCGTCACGTCTGGCGGCCACGCCGTTTCAGACAACTTCTTGAACGCTATAGCGGTGCGCTTCCCGTTAGTGATGCGCGCGCGAAATTACTGGGTTCTGACCAGCCGTTCAAAAATGCAGGGCCATTAATCGGCAAGCGTTCGGCTGCACAGATCGAGGCACGACTGGATGTGCTGCGCCAAGATGTGGCCACGTTGCCCATTGGTGCCGGTGAGGTTGAGTTGCTCAACGCGTTGCTTAATTTGCGCGAGACATGCCCTAATGCGCTTTCCGCGCTGCGGGATTTTGCCGTTGATTTTCCGCTTCTAGCGCCGGCTGTTCAGCAATTTGATGCCCGCCTTGATGCGTTGTCCGACGCAGGTGTTGGTGTCGATGACTTACCGTTTGAGGCAAGTTTCGGGCGCACATCGATGGAATACTATGATGGTTTTGTCTTCGGGTTCCGCTCAACGTCACGTCCGGATTTGCCTCCCATCGCAACAGGTGGTCGATATGATGCGCTAACGGAGCGGTTGGGCAACGGACGAACTATTCCTGCAGTTGGCGGTGTCATCCGTCCGGGGCTTTTGTTGGAGGTAGCGCAATGATCAAGTTGGGTGTGCCGTCCAAAGGGCGCTTGATGGAAAAGACGTTTGATTGGTTTGGACAGCGGGGCGTGACGCTGTCGCGTTCTGGCGCTGAACGTGAGTACGCGGGCCAAGTTGAGGGCGTTGAGGGACTTGAGTTGGTTCTGTTGTCTGCGGGCGAAATCCCCCGTGAACTGGCTGCTGGCCGTATCAACCTTGGGGTCACGGGCAGTGATCTAGTGCGTGAACAGCTGGCGAATTGGGACACCCACGTCAGCGAGTTAGCTCTGCTTGGGTTTGGCCACGCCGATCTGATTATTGCGGTGCCAGACGTGTGGGTCGATGTTGAAACGCTTGATGATCTGGATGCTGTTGCGGCGCAGTTTCGGGCTGATCACGGCCATCGTTTGCGGATTGCGACCAAATACCACCGGCTGGTGCGCGAGCACCTTCGCGACACCGGTGTTGCCGACTACCAACTTGTGGATAGCCAAGGCGCCACAGAAGGGACCGTTAAGAACGAGACGGCAGAAGCTGTTGCCGACATTACTTCAACTGGTGAAACACTTCGGGCCAACCATTTGCGGGTGTTGTCGGGTGAGCCGGTGCACCGGTCTCAGGCCACGCTCTTTAGATCCTTAAGCGCGCCGATGACCAAAGTGGACCGCGCGAACCTTGCTCAGCTTGTGGACGTGTTGGGGCTGCAGGACGCGCGCTAAATTGTTCATTCCTTGCGGGTCAACGCACGCCAATGTCGGCCAATGCAGCGCTTAGATCCGCGGGCAGTGCCTCTTCATTCGCGCGGGCATCCGACAGGTCAGCCGGACTATCTTCTGGTTTAAGGTATCGCCAGCCTTGGAAGGGCCGCTTCAGGGCGGTTTCGGTCCGGTGCATTTCAGGGTCGACAACAATGGCGCAGCGGCGAATGCCGTCACC
Source organism: Nereida sp. (assembly GCF_965655635.1). Taxonomy (NCBI): domain Bacteria; kingdom Pseudomonadati; phylum Pseudomonadota; class Alphaproteobacteria; order Rhodobacterales; family Roseobacteraceae; genus Nereida; species Nereida sp. The sequence goes on along the minus strand of NZ_CBFHHE010000019.1, from coordinate 24,060 downwards.
GGCGATGTATTCATCAAGGCGCAAAATACGTTGTCGGCACTGAATAACGCCTTTGATCACCCAAAAGATTGAGCCGCCGTTCAGAATTTCCTCCTTACGTTTTGGCCACATACGGGTGATGTGCTGCGGTTTATTATCGCGGGTGCGCGCGCGGGGCAGGGCCTGCCAAGCCAGTAATTGTTCAACGTTTTCAGTTCCAACTGATAGTTTGATTAAATTAATCATCTTTTCCACAGGCCGACCCTCAAAATTATCAATCAATGGTAGTAGAAATCAGTGCACCATCAAGCTATTGTGTCGGTCTGCCACTGAACATCGAAATAGGAAACCCGCTATGAGCCGATTCACTGCCCCCATTGCTGAGCAAATCTGGGACATGAAATACCGTTTCAAGGAAGCTGATGGAACACCCATCGATACCACTGTCGAGGACACGTGGCGCCGGATTGCGCGCTCGCTTGCGTCGGTGGAAAAGGACCCCGCCCATTGGGAGGGACGGTTCTATAGCGCGCTTGAGGATTTCAAATACCTGCCAGCGGGCCGCATTACTGCGGGTGCCGGAACCGAGCGGTCTGTTACGTTGTTCAACTGTTTTGTTATGGGCACGATCCCTGACAGCATGGGCGGCATTTTTGAGATGCTCAAAGAAGCTGCGCTGACGATGCAGCAAGGTGGTGGCATCGGGTACGACTTCTCCACCATTCGTCCCAAAGGTGCTGGTGTGAAAGGTGTGGCTGCAGATGCCTCAGGTCCTCTTTCGTTCATGGATGTTTGGGATGCGATGTGCCGCACAATCATGTCCGCAGGTTCGCGCCGTGGTGCGATGATGGCGACAATGCGCTGTGACCACCCCGATATCGAAGACTTCATCACGGCAAAGTCTGATGCGGCTCGTTTGCGGATGTTCAACGTTTCCGTTTTGATGACTGACCCCTTCATGGAGGCAGTAAAGGCGGGCTCAACTTGGGATCTGAAGTTCGATGGCGTGACGCATAAAACGGTTAACGCCCGCGAGTTGTGGGACCAGATCATGCAGTCCACGTATGATTATGCAGAGCCCGGTGTTATCTTCATCGACCGCATCAATGCGATGAATAACCTCAACTACTGTGAAAGCATCGCGGCCACCAACCCATGCGGTGAGCAGCCGTTGCCGCCCTATGGAGCTTGTCTGCTTGGCTCGATCAACATGGCCAAATTGGTTGAGAACGCTTTTGAAGAGGGCGCGCATCTTGATGTTGCCAAAATGACAGAGCTGGTCGCGACCGCTGTGCGTATGATGGATAATGTCGTGGACGCATCACGCTTCCCGCTTGAAGCACAGGCGCAAGAGGCCCAAGCCAAACGCCGCATCGGCCTTGGTGTGACAGGTCTTGCGGATGCGCTTTTGATGATTGGTCTGCGCTACGGCTCTGTTGAGGCGGCTGAGCAAACAGACGCATGGATGAAAGCCATCGCAAATGCGTCCTATATGGCATCTGTCGACCTGGCCAAAGAGAAGGGCGCGTTCCAACTCTTTGATGCGGACAAATACTTGGCCAGCGGTGCGATGGCGACCATGGACAAAGAAGTCACAGATGCCGTTCGCAAGCACGGTATTCGTAACGCGCTCCTGACATCCATCGCGCCAACAGGCACCATCAGCCTTTACGCGGGTAACGTGTCATCAGGCATCGAGCCGGTGTTTGCATATGCTTACAAACGTAAGGTTTTGCAGAAAGACGGCAGCCGTACCGAAGAAGAAGTCGTGGATTACGCAGTACAGATGTGGCGCGAAAAGTTCGGCGATGCCGAGCTGCCCGACTATTTCGTCAACGCACAAACACTTGCGCCGCTTGATCACGTTCGGATGCAATCTGCGGCTCAAAAGTGGATCGACAGCTCCATCTCCAAAACCATCAACTGCCCAGAAGACATCAGCTTTGAGGCATTCAAAGAAGTCTACATGGAAGCGTGGGACACGGGCTGTAAGGGTTGCACAACCTACCGTCCAAATGATGTGACGGGTTCTGTACTGTCTGTTTCAGAAAGCAGCGAAAGCGCGCCTGAGGCGGATACTGGTGCAGATGTTGTGTACCTGTCAGAGCCGCTTGACCGCCCACAAGAGCTTGAAGGCACAACTTATAAGTTGAAATGGCCCGACAGTGAGCACGCGATCTACATTACCGTCAATGATGTAATGGTTGGCCAACAACGCCGTCCGTTTGAAGTGTTTATCAACTCCAAGAACATGGAGCACTTTGCATGGACAGTCGCACTTACACGCATGATCTCAGCGGTCTTCCGTCGTGGCGGAGATGTGTCGTTTGTTGTTGAAGAGCTGAAAGCAGTCTTTGATCCGCGCGGTGGCGCATGGATTCAAGGCCGTTATGTTCCGTCAATTTTGGCGGCGATCGGTCAAGTGATTGAAAAGCACATGATCTCTATCGGCATGATCGAAGGTGAAGGCATGGGCCTGAAAAGCGATCCGCAGCAACAAGACGTGAACTTGCACGAAAGCCGTGGAAAAGCCTGCCCAAGCTGTGGTCAATACAGCCTGCAAATGCGCGAAGGCTGCATGACCTGCTCGGACTGCGGTCACTCAAAGTGTGGCTAGGACGCTGATTTCGGTGCAGTGATGTTTAGTCACCAATAGGGCGGTGACTGCGTTTTCTCCGAGAAAATATTAGACCACCCACACTAAGACTGTGGGTGGTTTTTTGTTGGGGCAGCGAAAAACTTATCGGTCCCGCAACAGGCGGACAGCGAGGCGTTGTTCAGGAAAGAACCGTCCATAGCTGTCACCCGTCATAAAGTTGACACTCCAACGATTGCGGGGAGCGATCCAATTCTTTGTTGAACTCCAATAAGGTTCAGCGGCTGTGTTCGGGAAAACGCTCTGATCTATCATTGCGGGAACGAGTTTTTCCTCTTCATTTGGATCGTTATCCCTCACTGCTTTCGAGATGCACTTCTCGCATAGAAGTTGTTGCAGTTCCGCTTTGGTGGGAAGACGCCACTCTCCACCTAGTTGTTCATTTGCCTGCACAATAACTTGTTCGATCTCTTCAAAATTGAGCCGTTTCGCTTCCCCAATGCATTGCGCTGTATCTGTCTGCCAGCGTTGTCCTACGCTACACCGGAGCCACGTTACGCCTTGCGTCAAATCATCGACAGTGTTGCCCCGCTCATAAAATTGGGCGAATGCAGGCTGGCTTGCCAGTAGGCTAATGAGCAAGATTGCTGGTTTCAGCATATTTGTCTCCATGCGGCAGTGTAATATTTGACATGCAAAAAACGCGCCAACTTTTTGGACGCTATGCGTTCGCTCCTTGTTTGATGGAGCAGTGCCGACGGTCGGTCCATAAAGTTAAGAAAAAGGAAATTTTGCGTAAAGTTGGCATGAAAATTGATCGTTTGTCATGAAATTGACGAAAGAGGCAGGTATCATGGATCTCGCATCCCTCATCGGACTAATTGGCGCAATCGGCATGATTGTGGGCGCAATGCTTGCAGGTGGCGGGCTTGGTGCTTTTATCGACGTGCCATCCATTCTTATCGTATTTGGCGGAACGTTCTTTGCGGCGATGTATACGGCGCCGCTTCCGGTCTTCTTGGGCAGCTTTGGGGCGATGGCCAAGACGTTTTTGCCGCCTGTCAAGAAAATGGATGCTATGATCGAGCGCATGATCGAGCTTGCGACTGTTGCTCGAAAAGACGGGATGATGGCGCTGGAAGGGCAAGAGGTACCTGACAAATTTTTTGAAAAGGGTTTGCAGATGCTTGTGGACGGCGCCGACGAAGGCAAGCTCGTCAAGCAGTTGAACGCAGAACTAAAGGCCATGAAAGTGCGTCACGAAGAAAACCAGGGGTGTGTTAAAGCGTGGATTGATTTGGCTCCTGCGATGGGGATGATCGGTACGCTTGTTGGCTTGGTTCTCATGCTCGGTAATATGGCTGATCCTAAGGCGATTGGTCCTGCGATGGCGGTGGCTTTGCTGACAACTCTTTATGGGGCGTTCATTGCGAACGTGCTATTTATGCCGATGCAAACCAAACTGGAAGGCTACACAGCCTATGAAGTTACCTATCGCCAAATGGTGATCGAGGGTTTGCGCGGGATCGCCCGCGGTGAAAGCCCGCGTAATATCCAAGACCAGATGGCCGCAAACTTGCCGCCGAAGCTGCAAGCAAAGCTTGAGGCTGCGTAACCAACGCATTTTGCGCGCACTGAGGGAGCCTAGATATGGCAGAAGCAATCGAGCCAGAAGAAGAGCAGGAAGAAGAGGAATGTCCCAAGTGTCCGCCTGTGGGTGCGCCTGCATGGATGGCTACCTTTGCGGACATGGCTACGCTCTTGATGGCGTTCTTCGTTCTGATTTTGTCGTTCGCTGAGTTCAACACGCCAAAGTTCAAAATGATTTCTGGCTCTCTCAAGAATGCTTTTGGTGTGCAAAAAGTTGTTCCCGTTGTGGAGCAGCCAAAAGGAACAACAGTCATTTCGATGGAGTTCAGTCCGTCACCGAGCCCGTCGGTTACTCAAGAAATGACACAAGAGACCACTGAAGTTCAAAAACCCGAGGTGCAGGTCGATAGCAAACAGGAAGATGCAGTAGATGGTGATAATTCTGACCAAGCTGGCACAGAGGAAGGTTCTGGACAGGCTGGTGAGAATGAAGGTGAGAAAACTGCTGCTGAAATGAATGCTGCTGAACTTGGCGAGGCATTGCAGCAGGCTGTTGCGAGCGGCGACGTGTCCGTTGAAATGATGGGCGATAATGTCGTTATCAACTTCCCTTCAGAGGACACAGAGCCAAAAGACTTGCCGAGTTTGTTGGAAGAGACGCTCACAGCACTTGCTGAGGCGCGCAACGCAAGTGGCCAAGCAGACAGCGAAGTTTTGTTCGGTGGACTTGAAGAACAACTCAAAGAACTGGCACAGGTCGCCTCTGCGGATCGTGAAAACGCAGGACCCACCGATGAAGAGGTGCAGCAAGAACAGCAGCGCGCAGCAGCAATCGAGAGCGCCAGCTTGACCGAAGACCGTTTGGCAGTTTTGTTGAGTGAGGAAATAGCCCAGGGCCTCGTTGAGGTCGAGCAACGTGAAGCTTCCGTTTTCTTAACGATTGGCGCTGGTGGAGCCTTCCCGTCGGGGTCTGCCGATTTGACAGTTGATGCTAATGAAATCTTAAGCCGCGTTGCGTTTGCGTCAATGACTGGTGACAGTGAGGTTACTGTTACAGGCCATACAGATGACGTCCCAATTTCAGGAGGCCTGTTTCGCGACAACTGGGATCTCGCAGCCGCCCGCGCTGCTAGCGTTGTTCAATCTATGCAAGCAACGGGTCTTGTTGAGCCTGGGAAAATGAAGGCGGTCAGCTTGGGTGAAACTGCACCTCTTGAAAGCAACGCAACTGCTGCTGGCCGCGAGAAAAATCGCCGGATTGAGATTGAGATCAGCTACTAGCGCGCCGTGGCTATAAACTTTGCTGCTAATGGGTCGTTGTAACTAAGGACGATGAGAAGGGTTTGACTTATGACAGTAGACTATTTGAGCACCCTCAATTCCAAGGGCTCTGGGTTAAACGTAACCCAGCTTGTCACCAGTATCGTGGACGCAGAGATTGAGCCTGCAAAGGCACTGGTGAATGATAAATATAGCGCGAACGAGCTATCAGTTTCTGAAATTGCGTTGATGCGCTCGCGTATGGACGCAGTGCAGGGAATTTTTGAGAATGCCGGGAACGGTGGCTTGTATCGCGCGCAAACTTCTAGCGAAGATATCGCGCTGCGCGTCACTGATGAGCATGCACTCGAGGAAAAAACTACCCAAGTTGCTGTCACCCAACTTGCGGCGCCTCAGGTCTTGGAATTTCCGAATTTTGACGGCGCCGATGATACTTTAGCTGCTGGCACTATCACAATTGATATCGGAAAATGGAGTGGTGGAACCTTCACCGCTAATCAAGATGCAACTTCGCAATCAGTGACTGTTACGGCAGACACAACTCTATCCGATTTGGCTGCACAGCTAACTGCACTGGATGGCGTTACTGCTGAAGTTGTCGATAAAGGTGATGGCAGCTTTTCATTGAGTATGGTGTCGGAGACCGGCGCGAGTAATTCTTTGCGGCTTACAGCGTCCTCTAGTGACTTGGCGGCGTTTGACACGACCGATGGCTCCAATGAGGTAAGTGCTGCCTGGAATGCGCAGCTTCGTATTAACGGAATTTCTGTTGAGCGGCCTAGCAATGTTCTGGATGACGTTGTTGCGGGTGCCGAAATCACACTTCGCGGCGTCACAAGCTTCGATCAGTCCATCAGTGTTGCGAAAGATACTGAAAGCGCCAAGGCATCTGTGGAGGCGCTTATTTCTCAGATTAATACGCTTCGTAATTACATCGATACGGCCACGGCTCGCGGGGTAAATGGTGCAGAACCTGGTCCGCTCGCGGGTGAGCCGGTTATTGAAGCGATTAAGCGTGATCTGATGAATTTCACCACCGAGCCTCTTAATGGGTTTGGGGCGGATCCTGTCTACTTAAGTGAAATCGGAATACAGACCGAGCTCGATGGTACACTTAGCCTAGACTCCGAAAAGTTGATGGACGTGCTCGATGCAGAGCCAGAAAAGTTTCAAGCTTTGTTCAGTTCGACGGGAAGTATCGATGTGCCAAACATGGATGTTAGCCTAGCTAATGGAACCTATCCTTCTGCTGGTACATTCGACTTTGTTTATGATGATAACACTCAAACCGCGACGTTAAACGGTGAGGCGCTGTACGGTCGCACCAATGCAGATGGCCAGCGTGAATTTTATCGCAGTACCGGCGTATTTGAGGGGGTTAGTGTGACTGTTTTGGACGGGGTGGCATCTGACGCCAGCGTCAGTCTTGGCTTGTCATTTGTCGATAAGATCGAGGCCTACCTCAAAGAATTACTCAGTGCGCGGGGCGATGTGGCGACCAAAGAGTCAGCTTATACCGAACGTGCATCAGGGTACCGCAATGAACTCGCTGAACTCGATGAACGTGCACTTTTGTTAGAAGCACGACAGATGGAAAATTTTGCCAAGATGGAGCAGGCGGTTACGCGTCTTAAATCTACTGGCGAATATATTACGAGTATGATGGACGCATGGAGCAAAGATGACTAGGTCGACATCCCATCGCCATTTTTATCGATGACCAACTTCTTCATTTTCTCGATTAAGGTGGTACGACCAATGCTCAGCTTATCAGCGGCATGGCTGACCATTCCGTCGCTTACGCCCAAGGCGGCTTCAATCAAGACCACTTCAATATCGCGAAGATGCCCTCGCAGGTCAATTTGATCGTGATGTGAGAACCAAGATTTGTAGTCTTCAGGTTTTGGAGGTTCTGAGCTGTAACTCGGCAGTTCAGGCCCGGGGTTACCAAACAGATCCGCGGTCGCCTCCCAGAGTGCATCGCGTTCGATTGGGTTTATCTCGTTGGGTAGACGCAGGGACAGCAAGTTTTCTCGTACATGTTGTCCGGTCACTTCGCATCCGCCAAATAAAACGAAAGCACGATCAATTACGTTCCTGAGTTCTCTGACGTTTCCTGGCCAGTCATATGCGAGCAGCGCTTTGTACGCGGAATCTGCAAAAAGAGGCGGCTTTATGGATGGACTGCGTTTGTGATGTTTGGCTACAAGAGATTTTAAGATCGCTTCGATATCATCCGTACGCTCGGCGAGTGGCGGTACGTCGATTGGGAACACATTCAGGCGATAGTAAAGGTCCGCCCGAAAACTACCATTCTCTACCATCTCGCGAACATCTTTGTGGGTGGCGCAAACCAGCCTCAAATCAAGTGGAATTTCTGCTGAACCGCCAACGCGACGCACGGTGTGTGCTTCTAGAACGCGCAACAGTTTCGTTTGAAGGCTTGGCGGCATATCCCCAATTTCATCGAGGAAAAGTGTTCCCTTATCAGACTGCTCAAATCTGCCAGCTCGACGTTTATCTGCTCCAGTAAATGCCCCTTTTTCGTATCCAAACAGCTCAGACTCCATCAATTCGGCGGGGATGGCGGCGCAGTTGACGGCAACCAACTCACCGGATCGACCGCTGTCTTCGTGAAGCGCTTGTGCGACGAGCTCTTTGCCCGCACCTGTCGGCCCCGTTACTAAAACGGGTCCAGCCGATGGCGCTACCGTTTCGATGAGCCGTTTCATCTCAAGGGTACTGGCAGCATGCCCGATAATTATCTTTGACGTTGCCGTTCGAGATGCGTGGTTCATGAAATTCCCTGAGGCAAGCATTACTCTTGTGGATTTTTTGTCTCAGGCAGACGCTACAATTAATAATAGTTAACAATAAGTATCCTCACGGAACCAAGGGGGTATCTTTCGACAGTTGCGCCCTATTTGCAAAAGTGAAGTCTGCTATCGTTTTGGCGTGAAATTGTTTTTTTGGCTGCGAGCAATGCTCTGTTAAGCTATTGCCATTAGTAAGATTCGTCATATTGTTGCATAAAGAAGGCCCAAAATGACAGTGAGTAGATCAACCGCGCTTGTTCCAGTATCAACACCTTCAACCAGTATGGTTGCGGGCGGAAGTAGAGTGCCCAGTGGACTGCTGCTGGCGGGTGAGGATGTTACTCTCCGAGACCGCGAAGAGGTCCGCAATCGCCTTCCTGATATTTTAGGACGCGCATTGGCTCGATCATGGCTCGACCCTGATTTTGAACAATATTTTAGTATTGATCCGCTCGGAGCGCTGGAAGACGGTGGCGTTCATTTGCCGCAAACAATGTTCATTGAGGTGACCAAATCTGTTGCTGATCGTCCCAAGATAGTTGTTTACGAAAGACAAGAGGGCTCAAAGTTCAAATCTCGGGTGCTCTACCTACAGCTGGTAATGGTGGCGGGTAAGTGAAGGTACTCCAATTAATCGTAGTTGCTGGTTTGGCTCTAATTGTGTCGAGCCCCACAGCAAAGGCTATGGGGCACGCACAAGCCACCGACGCTGTATTTGCACAGGCGGTAGAAGCTGTGCGTGCCAAAGAGTATGGTTCCGCAGTTGATATATTTCGTGACCTCTCAGAGCAGGGGGAGGCTGATGCACAATTTAATCTGGCGCTCCTTTTGAAAGCAGGTCTTGGTCGACCCAAGAACTACGAGGACGCGTACTTCTGGTTTGTGTTGTCTTTGCTTGGTAACGAGCGACGGGCAGAACCAATGGTGGACGAGCTATCTGATCTACTGCCGCCGCCAGTTCAGACCGAAATTTACGAGCGTATCAGCGAGCGTTTGGATCAGCAGCTTGCTGCTGGAAACAAACGTGCGATAATGAAGTACGCTGGCTTGCATGCTGACTTTTTGATCGAGCCAGACATAGAAACAGCATATGTCTGGTATTCAATCGGTCAGGCGCTTGGCCTGAGAGGGGCCAATGACGGGACAGCTTCTATGTCAGCACTTTTGGAGCCAGAAGCGCTTATCGCTGCACAAAGACGCGCACTTGATGATTTTGAAAGTTCAGAATTTGCAACGCAACCTTCTCAGGATACTATTGAATAGAAACTGCTTTGTCATGGGTTGCGCGATTAGGGCTTTGATCCGAACGTGAGGCGGTGTGAAATCTGATAATTGCAGAGACATCTATTTTAGGCAGTCCAGTCTCTTGCTGAATGTTTGATGCGCTTACGCCAAGTTCGGAAAGTGCGATCGCCCGATCAACTTTTGTAGCAGGTCGCTTCATTTTTTGTTGTTTTCCAGACCACATATGCTGATTGTCGATCTGTTTGGCGATTACGCTAACTGCGTGCTGCAACTCAGCAATATTTTGGGAAACCAGATAGATGGCTTCAGCTACGTCCGTTTTCGCGCGTCTTGAGCGTTTGATGCGAACCATGGCAACGCCAACGCAGATCGCAGCCGTACCTGATAAGATAGTCGCAATTGCGTAAATGGTCTGTGGTTCGAATTGGGTTAAGATCATCGCCGATATACTCCGGCCGTTGTGAGCAGTCTTACACCGGATCGGCGCTATTTTTACGTGGCACGAATGTGTCAAGTGCTCGCGCTTTTATTTGCAACTTCTGTTCCAAAGCCGCTATTTCAGAAATTAAATTTCCGATCCTTACTTTCGTCTCTTTTTCCAAAGGCAAAGACCCACCACTTTTAATGGCAGGGGAAATGACACTCTTTAAGAGGTCGTCAATTTCTGTCCACGCCTCAGATAAGTCTGATGACGCGGTTGTGGTCGCAGAGAGCTGCCCCACAAGTATGTCTAAGCGTTTTATAGCTGTTTCGAGCTGCATTTTACAACTTTCCTCAGTCTACAACCAAAGGCCTATTCACCCTTCATTTCGAAGTAGCTTTCCATAAGGCGCTCGGATACGAGGCCCAAATTAATTGGGTACTCCCCGTTTGCGATCGCTTGTTTGATACGGTTTACTGCTTCCATATCGATTGGTGGTGTCTCTGACATTTTTGACACCGATGCCTTTAGCGACAATTGTCCGTCATCTACAGATTTTGCTACATCTGTAACAGCGGCAACAGGTGCTGCCCCCGTCCGGTTGGAGGCATGACTTGCGCTTTGAGGCGCCGGGGCGCTCATTTGTCTTAGATTATGTTTGATGAAATCTACCATCACATTCTCCTTCGTATTCTGATTAACGACGCAAGATCAGTTGATGTTAGCTATTGGAGACACTTTTTTTGAACTTTCGACTAGGGCGCTGATTTCTTTGCCAGAACGACTGTTCACAACTGTCACGATATCGCCAATTTGCGCATCTTCAAGTATTTTTCCAACGCTCGATACTTCAAACCCGTTCAGGCGCTGAATGATTTGCACAGGCTGGCCAGACTGTACAGCCCATTGATGTTCGAGGTGACGTGCTTTCAGGGGCTGCATCGCACTTATGCTTTGCTTGGTTCGGCGGCCAATTACATCTTCAATGCGGTAAAAGCTTCCTAGTCGGCTGCCTGCGGGTGCTGGCGTTAATGCAACGATGTCGTCGGTAATGATTGCGCCACGCTTTACGCTTGCAAGGAGCACCACAACTTCTGGGCCTGCTGCTTCGCTATCATTAGTGTCTGGTGTATCGGGCGTCGTAATTGCACCTGTACGCACTAGAATATACCACTCTTGGTCAACTTGAGGGCATGCGACCCGTGCGGTATCCCAATTGTCGTCAAATTTCGGGGTCACTTTCAGTTCCGCATCGCAGCTATAGTAACGTCGGCGTTCGGAAATATGAGGCTCCGCAATGACGCCATCGTCAGCCAATCGATCTATGATCGCTTGTTTGACATCAAGGCCGGTTATGACGTCAGATGCAAAACCCTGTGTGCCCATGATAGGAAAAGCAAAAAAAGATGCTAGCGCGAATTTCATGAATAGTCTGAATTTCATCTCTTTAGCTCCATGAATTGTACGGCCTTGCCAGTTAAATCTTTGGCATTCGTCGCACTATCGAGCGGTCGCAGGGTAGCCTCATGATCCGCAATAGAAGTGATTTCCAGTATCTCGTAGGCCGTATCACGTCCGTCGGTATAAGCGAGGTGATGAGTACTTAGGCCATCAAGACGGCCAAATGGGATCGTTAGCTTGCCACCGCGTACTGTCATCTGCCCAGCGAGGGTCTGGCAAGCCCGTTTGTCGACTAAATCTGCGACCAGTTGTGTTGTGATTTTTGCGATGGTTTTCGGCGCAGTTTGCCGTATGTCGCCGAGAGGTTTTAGCAGACTGCTCAACGGCCCGCGTTTTTTCAAAATGAGCTTATGTTCGTGAGTGGCGTGCAAAGTGTTCGTGTCAAAGGGGTTGTTCTCCAACGCTACTGTTACTTTTACTGGTAACCACTCCTCGCTTTTGGATAATGTTGAGCTGCCAATTTCAACACGCGTGCGCAGGTTTAAGGCGTGTCGCTCAGCTACAGGCGTGACGTCTGGCGCTGTGGCCACCCCTTGGGTCAGCGCAGTATAACTAAATTCAGCGGCAAGACTTGTCTGTCTCGGAGTAATATTAGGTGAGATAGTTGAAACGCCATTCGTATTGTCTAGCGCTTCGATAACCGCATTTTCGATATAAGGTCGCATGTTTGGCACCCATGCGGGCACCGCCTGGGCAAGGGCCATAGAAGGTTTGTGAACAACTACACTGAGTTGGGCCCGTCTTTGACAGGTTTTTGCGTCATCAAGTTGGCCTATGACAGCGCGAACCTTGACGACGGAGCGCTTCGATGAGGTTTCGCTAGACAGCACTGTATAGTCCAAAATTCTGGACTCTGGTCTAACCACGAGAACGTCACTGCGAAGAACCGACTGAGAAATAGCGCTGTATCCGCTGACCTGTGCCCCACCTTTGAGCGCCGCTTGATAGAGTGCTTCTTGTAGAGCCCGTCGTTCAAGATGTGCGTCGGACGCTGCACCTGTTGCAACTGCTTGGCCTGATGTTTCTATAGTTATGATGTCATTCGCTGATACATGAAGTGGTGCGATAACAGTGCAAATGCACGCAATAAACGTGCGTGCAATTATGGGAACAACATTTAGAAAAGCTACAGGCATTGGGCTTTACCGGCGACGATATGCTTTGAAAATTTGATCGATTGTCATCCGATCCATCTCAAGCTGAACTGCATATGTGTCAGTGCCGCGGGGTTCGATTTTGACGGTACGTGCACCGCGGATTGCACCGCTCACGCTAGCGCGCAAAGTGTCAGACTGGAGCACTGCTTCAGAAAGTTGCGTTTCCCCTTCAATCGTAAGTCCGTGGATTTGTTCGGCCAAGTTGCGCATCGCATCCATTCGCGCAGCACGGATCGCCATGAGGCGTCGCTGGTTTAGCGTCTTGCCTGGTTGCGATGAAATTACAGAATATCCAACTGCACCAATCGTTGGCGCTGGTGCTGTCTTGACTGTGCTTACATCTAACACCTGTTTCGTGTGAGTAAGCTGTTGCGCTTGTGCCTCTGACGTAAGCTGTTGATGTGACTTTGCGGGTGTCGGCGCGAACATGTCTGCGACTGTCATTTCACATCCAGACAAAACCAACCCTGCGGTGCCCGCCAACATAGCTTTGCGCAAAGATAGCGTGCTCGAGGTATAAAATTTGCAGCTCATGAGAGGGCTCCTGTAAAATAGCTGTTGCCCGAACTCTGCATGAAATGTGCCAGACCTCTCAGTTCAGTTGCGAAGCGGTCACATAGGTTGATGTTCGTTAACTTGGCACAGGGCTTGCATCTTAGGTTTGCCACCACGTTCGGTGGGAGGAAAACTAAGGCAACGATCTTTGACGCAACAGCAACATATCAAGGCAAAACACGAGCGTAAGCCCGCGGTTGGCATTTCGGATCGTCAGTTTTCGGACATGCGGAGGCTGTCATGGAATTGACACGTAACGCGGCACTACTGGATGATGCGAAATCGGCGTTGGGCGGTGCCGTCCTGCCTGTCGGTATACTTGTGCTCGTTGCAATGATGGTTCTACCGCTACCAGTTTTCCTCCTGGATACTTTTTTTGTTGTAAACATTTTGTTGTCGTTGCTGATCCTTATGGTCGCGTTGCACACACACAGGCCATTGGACTTTTCATCATTTCCAAACTTGATCTTGATCGCAACTGTTTTGCGTTTGGCATTGAACGTTGCCTCAACACGTATCGTCCTTAGCGAAGGCCACTCAGGGGGAGACGCTGCGGGTAAGGTCATTCAGGCTTTCGGCGAGTTTGTTGTGGCTGGGAATTATGCGGTTGGTATTTTTGTATTCATCATTTTGGTTATCATTAACCTTGTCGTTATTACCAAAGGTGCGGGGCGTGTGTCTGAAGTTACCGCACGCTTCACACTTGATGCGATGCCGGGCAAGCAAATGGCCATTGATGCAGATCTTAACGCAGGCATCATGTCTCCCGAAGAGGCTACAGCACGCCGCCAAGAAGTGGCTGATGAGGCCGACTTTTACGGATCTATGGATGGTGCGTCTAAGTTTGTTAAAGGCGATGCGATCGCTGGTTTGCTTATTTTGGCAATCAATATCGTTGGAGGCTTGATCATTGGTGTTGCGCAGCACCAGATGGCTGTTGGTGACGCTGCGCAGGCCTACATTCTGCTGTCCATCGGTGATGGTTTGGTCGCCCAGATTCCGTCTCTTCTGCTTTCTATTGCTACGGCAATCATCGTCACCCGCGTGTCTTCTACACAGGACATGGCGCAGCATATTGGTGGGCAGGTTAACCTGTCTCGCGCTTGGCTGCCTACCGCGGCGGTTATTTTCATTTTGGGGCTGGTCCCCGGTATGCCTAACGAACTCTTCATGTTCTTTGCAATCGGAGCGGCAGGTGCGGCGTACATCGCACGTCAAAAAGAGATGCTTGCCATCGATGAAGAAGAGGCCGCTGAAGATGAGGCTGAAGATGCCGTGGAAGGCGATAGTGATGCGGTGCTGCTCGCAGATGTAACTGATTACTCTGCCGTCTCTATGCAGCTTGGCTATGGTTTGATTAGCTTGGTTGATGAGGAACAGTCGGGCTCGTTGGTCAGCCGCGTGACTGGTATCCGCCGAGAGGTTTCGCGCGGGCTTGGATTTGTAATTCCGGGGGTGCGAATTAGGGATGATTTGGCGCTTGAGCCCAATCAATATCGCATTCGGGTTGGTCAGACGATTGTGGGTGAAGATGTGGCATACCCTGATCGCAAACTTGCGTTACCGGGTGATGATGCGCGCGTTAAGCTTGAGGGCATTGAGGTAAAAGACCCATCATTTGGTATGGATGCGGTTTGGATCCGACCTCAACAACAAGCGGAAGCTGAGGCGAACGACTATGTCGTGATCGAACCAGAGTCTGTTATTTCGACCCATTTGAGCCAGTTGTTGCATAAACACGCGGCGGACTTAGTGGGACAAGATGATGTTCAGGCGCTTTTGGATCAGCTCGCCGAGGCCAGCCCAAACCTAGTGAAGTCGATTGTCCCAAAGCTGGTGCCGCTACATGTTCTGACCTTGGTGCTGCGCAGGCTTCTGTCAGAGCGTATCCCAATTTCCGATTTGCGCCGCATTCTTGAAGGGCTGTCCAATTTAGTCGGGCCAAATATGGGCCCAAATGAAATGGCAGAGGCCTTACGCCCCACTTTGGCGCCATTATTGATCCAGCAAGTTTCGCCTCTTGGAACCGTGTTGCCTTTGATGACGCTTACGCCAGAGTTGGAGCAGTTGATGCTTCGGACCCACCGTCAAAATGGCGAGGGCGAACTGATCTTGGAGGGTAGTTTGGCCGAGCAGTTGATGCGTGCAATTAATGACAGCAGCGAAAAACTCAGCGCGGAAGGCCGTCCAGCCATTATGGTCGTGGCGCCGCAAATTCGCCGGGTCTTCTCTGATTTTGTCCGCTCACATATTCCTGACATGATCATTTTGAGCTTCACAGAACTTCCTGAAAATCGCCGTGTTGAAGTCTACAGCACAATTGGTGGTTTCGATGCACTTGGCAAAGATGGCGCTGCGTCAAACGAGACCTCCACGATTCAACATGAACCTGAAACTGTTTGAGGTAAATCGACATGCCTACAATTACTGTAATGGCGCCAGATAGTGCGCTCGCTATGGACGAAGTTATCCGCCAGTTGGGGGATGGTGCTTACATTCTGTCAACCAGCCAGAAGGACGGTATGATTCAAATCAAAGCGACGAACGAGCCGGCTAATTCGACTCCAAAACGATTAAGCTCAGTAAAGACTGTTTTTGAAGATGAATTAGAACGTCAGTTTTCAGGAGCGCAGAAGACGGCGCTGGTTGCAGCTTTGGGTGGCGCTGATGTTGCAATCCCCGAGGGGCCCGCAACTAAAGCAGAACGACCTACTTTGGTTTCTGTTGACGGTGGCTTGATGGAAAAAGTTGATGTGCAGTCTGCTGCTCATTCGGGGCCCACGCGAAAAGACGAATTGACGGGCAACAAAGGCAATGTGGCCGAACCGGAGGATGATGCGATCGTTTTTAGCAGTACCCGAACTGAAGCCGAGGGTAGCAGTACGCCCGAGCATGCGAAGGATCAACCGACGTCACCTGAAGATGTAATCCAGCAAAGCACAAATGTGCGTGACGCTACAGAAAGTCAGGGCGTCACAAGTAAGTTAGATGACATTGGTGATAGGTTGCAGCGTCTGGAGGCATCGCTGGGGCTGCAAAAATTACCGCCGTTGATTTTAACGAATAAGCCAGCTGCTTACAATGGGCAAGATTTCACTAAGGCGGGAATGTCGGATGCGATTGTGCACCGGGTTGTTTCGCAGCTTGCTGATAATGGTGTGACACCGACAACACATGAGCTGGCCCATGCGTTAGCGTCCGAGATGGTCGGGCCAAGTGGTGGTACCGCATTAGATGCAGATCTGCTTTTCGTCGTTGGGTTATCTGGAAGCGGTAAGACAACGCTAGCCGCGAAATTCGCAGCTTTGATGCGTGAGACCCGTGAGAACCGCACTGTTTCTCTTGTAAGTCTTGAAGATGATCAGACACCTTCAATTGATCTATTGAGCAGCCTTGGGCGGCTCATAAATGTGCCGACTACCCGTTGGATGATCGATCAAGTTGAAGTTTGGGGGACACCGCGTGATGGCGACACCACGATCGTTGATCTTGCATGTTCACAAAATAAGCTAGCACAAATCTGGCCGGACGTCGTTGCGCATTTTGCTGGAAAACGATGCCATGTAGTTTTGGCACTGGGTAGTGGTCTGTCAAGCGCTCGCATATCTGATGCGCTTGAGACGTCAGCAGTACTTGAGCCGGAAGTCGTTTTGACGAAGCTTGATGAATTTGAATGCGCACTGCCCGAATTGTCTACAATCGTCGATAATGATGCTCGGATCGGGTGGTTGGCCGGTACGCGATCGCTGGTTGGAAATTTGGCTCAGGCAACCTCGCCAATTATGGAACAGTATTTGCAAGGCTGCTTGGCATCGCCAGATGCAAACGGGCCTGAAGCAAATACGGAACGGATGCAATGATACATACTATTACGATCGCGAGCGGTAAGGGCGGCGTTGGCAAGACGTGCATCGCTGTGAACCTTTCGATGATGTATGCGCGGCTAGGTCTTCGTGTTTGCCTGTTTGATGCAGATTTTGGATTGGCAAATTCGCATATTTTGATGGGACAGAATGCAAAGCACACGCTTTCAGACGCGTTATCATCGGCAATACCAATTGAGGATGTTGCGGAAAGGGGGCCTGAAGGTGTCCGTTTGTTGGCGGGCGGCAGCGGTCTTGTCGACATGCTGAATATTGATAGCGCCAAGCGCATGCAGCTGATCCGAAACGTTGATGCCTTACAAGATGAGGTCGACGTCCTGATTACTGATGCCCCAGCGGGTGCAAGCGATAACGCATTGTCATTCGTCGCCGCGTCACAACATGTTCTGGTTGTTGTGGTCGCGGAGCCTACGAGTTTCATGGATGCCTATGCGGTCATCAAGGCAGCCCACCAAGAGCACGGGCTTCGTCATTTCTCGATTGCGATCAACATGGCGCGTGACGCAACAGATGCGAAGCGGAGCTTTGATAAGTTCCGAAATATCACCGCGCGTTTTCTAGATGTTGAACTGACGCTTGCGGGCCATGTGCCATTTTCTGCGGCAATGCGGCGTTCAGTCGTTCAGAGAACTCCGTTGCTTGCGCGCAAAAACAACACACCAGACAAAGAGCTGACGGCGTTCAAGAACCTGGCACAAGCTGTTTTGAGAGCGCCAGTAAACACCTTCGAGGGCATTCGGTTTTTCTCGGAACGTACAAAGATACGGGACAGTGTTTGATGACAATGCGCAACCATTATGCCGAGCAAAACCCGACAGCGGAAAGTCTGATAGAGGGCGAGGTGCAGACCGTTCGCCGCATTGCCTTTTACTTTCATGGACGGGTTAAGGGGGCTGTTGAAGTCGATGATCTAATCCAAATCGGATATCTCGGTCTCATCGACGCGAGCCAGAAATATGTAAAAAAGCCCGGGGTGTCTTTCTCGAGTTACGCCAAAGTGCGCATTAGGGGCGCTATCGTCGATTACCTGCGGAGCAACTCTAACTTGTGCCGCTCAACGATTGCGATGAAGCAAAAAGTTAACAAGGTCATTTCAAATCTTGAACGCAAACTTCAGCGTGATCCCTCTGATGCAGAAGTTGCATCTGAGATGGACCTTTCGATTGAAGAGTTGCGGAAATGGCAGCAAGCCTTCGAAGCGAACCTGCACCAGTCTATTGATGAAGTGCACGACGAACATTCCATCTGGTTTGTTTCTGACGAGGCTAACCCGGAAGAGGCACTTAGCAACCAAGATGTAAAACGTGGTCTGCAGATGGAGCTCGAAAAGCTTTCCGAACGCGAAGCATTGGTAATGCAACTTTATTATGTAGAAGAATTAAATGTCTACGAAATTGCCGAAGTTTTAGATGTTACCACAGGTCGAGTATCGCAGATTAAAAAGTCCGCAATTGGCAATTTGCGGGCCGGTATGAATGCCTTTATGGGCGAAAACACGATTAACGTGGCCTAACTTTTTACGAGCTGCTACATCGAAAACGTGGTTGTCCGACAGCGCGTAATGGCTAGTTCCGCGCGATCTTTAGCAATCACTTGGTTGGTTTCCAGATTAATACTGAAAGACCAATCATCTGATACGGCAATCACAGTGCTACCGTTAATTCCAGTAATCTCTAGCGGCGTAGTTACTCCAAGCCGCACTAGCTTGACCGGACTGCCAATTCGCACCTTATTTACGATCAACTCAAAAGTACCGGTTAAGCTTGAGTTGCAAGTGAAAGTTCTGTGTTCAAACCGAGTCATCACGTCTTTCCCGTACGTTGCTATCAATATGATGACACTAAGCATAATTGATATACTGAAGATGGGTTTTAGCATAATTACTCGTCCACTTTAGTTCTTTGTGTTATTGGCGTTGCTTTTCTCTGATTTTTCGTCTTTTTTCGTTTTTTCCGGCTCGGTGTCCTCGCCGTTAGCAGACGCATCTTGCGATAAAGTTTTAGGATCCTTCTTACTTACTGCTTTTTTTGTCTCAGTTGCTGAGCCTTTTGATCCGCCCTTCGGAACGGTACCCTTCTCACCCAAATTAGCTTTTTTCTTACTTATAGTCTTTTGAGATACGGTCTTTTTTTCATCTGTCTTATTCGTCATGGTGATGTCCGGGTCTACTGGTGGAGAGTCAGGTTGTATGATTTCCGCCTTTTTTGCTTCATGAAGTTTTTTGGCGTCTTCGTGATTTACTTCAATCACGGAATTTTCAAAAAACCTCATTCCGTTGACGACTGTCTCTTCTATTATTTTCACTTTTGTCCAATCAGATGCGTCGGCCCTTTCGTTCGCGATAGGCGTCACTTTTTCTTGTGGTGCTAACTTCGTAAGAGGTTGTGTTGGTTTACGTTTAGGATCAAGTTCTTCCAAACATCCATCCACGGTAAGGTCCTGCTGTTGGTCTAAGTGTTGGAGCCTTTGGCGAATAAGCCAGGTTTGCGCTGCAAGTGAGCCAAGTCTACGGGTTTCGTCTTTTTCTGTGCTGAGTTGATCGCGTAAAGTTGTAAATGCTTCGTCAAGCTTTTGGCTACTTACTGCGTTTAATATTCTAAGCCGCATGCGTTTCATTACGCTGGATAATTCGGGTACGTTGATATGTTTTTCGTTACTTAAATTATCTGTATCTTGCATTTTTTTCACCCTGTCGTTTGGTTTGGCATCCAACTTGCAAATACCGCTCCAACATTGGGACTTTTCCCAAATTATTTGAATGAGCGAGATCCAAATGGATGGTATCAGACAACACTTTGGAATTCACGATGATGCATTAGCACTGCGCTCTAAGCGCAATGATATCTTGGCGTCCAATATTGCTAACTCAGCTACGCCGCACTTTAAAGCACGCGACATTGACTTTGAAGCGACACTAGCAAAGGCCCTGCAATCAGGGCCTCTTACAACGACGAATGAGCGACATGTTGCGCAACCCTTGAACATGCGCGCCGATCGGCTTCATTACCGTGATCCAGTCAACCCATCTCTAGACGGAAACACTGTTGAGTTGGCCGTGGAGCAAATGCAGTTTTCTGAAAATGTTGTGCGGTATCAGACTTCACTGACTTTTATGAACCGGAAAGTTTCGGGTCTTCTATCTGCGATTAAGGGCGAATAATGTCTGATATTTCTAATATTTTTGACGTCGCAAGTCGTGCGATGAGCGCACAAATGACGCGGCTAAACACTGTTGCGAGTAACATTGCAAACGCACGCAGTATCGCTGGGAGCGCTGACGAGGCCTACAAAGCTATTAAGCCGATGTTTGAGACTGAGTATGCAAAACACTCGTCGGAAAATGGCATTGCAACCGTCAATGTCCGTGAAATTGTGACCACAGGCCGTGAGCCAACCAAAATTTACATGCCTGAACATACCAAGGCAGATGGAGAAGGCTTCGTTTGGCAAGCTGCGGTCGATGTCGAAGAAGAAATGGTCGAGATGCTTGAAGCTTCTCGTCAGTATCAAAACAACCTCGAAGTTGTATCGACCCTGCGCTCATTAATGATGCGTACGGTCAATATGGGCCGGTAGAAAAGGAAAATATTATGTCAAATGTAGAATCTTCAGGCGCAGCTGCGCAGCAAGCGATTTTCGATAAGCTTGGCATCAGTACTCAAAAAAGTGCTGAAGAGCGGGCAACGAGCGACGAGTTGGGTCAAGATGACTTCCTTCAGTTGATGACGGCCCAGTTGCAAAATCAGGATCCCTTCGCACCTATGGAAAATGGTGATTTCATTGCACAAATGGCCCAATTCTCGACCGTATCTGGTATCGAAGAGATTAACCAAAATTTTGAATCTTTGGCTGCCGAAATGAAGCAAACCCGAATTGCGACGACGGCAACTCTCTTGGGGCAGTCTGTTTTGGTCCCAGGATCAATGGCGCGCCCCGATGATAATGGCGAAATACATGGCGTCTTTGAGTTGCCACAAGCGGCCAGCGCTTCACGCGTTTCGTTTACTGATGCGAGTACAGGCGAGCTTCTTCATAGTGAAGATTTGGGTCCACAAGGCACCGGTTTAGTAGGATTTAGCTGGACCGAAATTCCTTCAGAGCTGCGCGAGGGTAACCGCAAAATCAAGGTGGAAGTGTCTGCCAATACCGGTAAGGGCATGGAGACGATGGGCCCGTCGATTTATGCGAGGGTCTTGTCCACTTCATCGTTTGGGGACCCGTCAGACACTGCGACACTTGATGTCGAAGATTATGGCACGATTGATGCAAGCACTATTAGCCGGATTAGATGATCCGTTTGCAGACGATGCCGCTTTCAAGCGCCATGAACACAAAAGACGAGAGGGTATTACATGTCATTCTATACCGCACTAACTGGGCTTAACGGCGCCCAAGCTGATATTTCGGCTACATCAAACAACATTGCTAACGTCGGTACGACTGGCTTCAAACGTAGCCGTGCAGAGTTTGGTGATATCTTCGCAACGTCTCCATTACAGAATGCATCGTCCTCAATCGGCTCCGGTACGATTTTGAAGGGTGTAAAGCAGCAGTTTACCCAAGGTAATATCGCATCGTCGCTTAATGCGCTTGATCTTGCTGTTTCGGGGCAGGGCTTCTTCGCATTGAAACCATCGTTGACGTCGACCCAGACTGTTTATACGCGCAACGGGTCATTTAACGTCGATAATGACCGATACGTGGTAGATAGTGCCGGCCAGTATTTGATGACCTACCCGGTTAACCAAGATGGATCCGTCACAGCAAAAGACCTCGATAGCGCAGTTCCTCTACAGTTGCCTGTCACGTCGGGTCAACCAAAAGCCACAGGTAAAATTGATTTGGGTGTGAACGTGCCAGCTGATGCTCCAGTTGTTACTGATCTTGAGCAATTTGCGGATGGATATCAATTCGATCCAAACGATCCCAACAGCTACACAAACTCAACATCAATCACAATCTTTGATGACCTTGGTAACCCTACAATTGCAACGATCTACTTCATCAAAACTCAGAATGCGTCTGCTGAGGATCCCACGAACAAATACGATACACGGCTGGTTATCAATGACACGATCATTGACCCAGATCTTGTGAACGCCGTCGATGATGCCGGAAACCAAATCTTTATAGATCGCTTCGGGAACCAGACCAATTCTGTCCCCGACGACAACTACTTTCTCGATGGTAAGGGGGCTCCACTTTATAAATTAGATGACTTGAACCAACAGGTGGATTCACAGCCTGCAACCATTCAGGGTGAGCAAAGTGCTTTTGATTTTGGTGAGGAAGGTGACAAGCTTGTAGAGATTGTTACTGATCCATTGCTCTTTGCGGCGACACGTGAGGCTAACAACCCTGATAGTGATCTGTTTTGGGGTAAGGACTTCTTGACGGTCAATGTTGATGATGGCGACGCACCGGTCTCGATCGATTTGCGCCCGGGCAAATACAACGCGGAGCAGTTGGCCTCTGAAGTTGAGAGGGCCATTAACGAAGCATATGGTGATGACAAGAAGATACAGGTTTTTCAAAATATCGATGATCGTCTAACGATCGATTTATTTAAGCTTGCACCAGATGGATCACTTCAAGGTTTGGGCGATAACAAGATTGAAATTGACCTTTTGCAGCCGTCTTCGGTCTCTGAAATTATGGGGCTAGACGTTGAGGGAGCGTCGCCTGATTTTACGCGTGAAGAGTTTTTGGCCCACACACAAACCCGAATGGTCGATGAACTGAACGACTACATTTATGACAGTGACGGAACTTTGGGGAGTGGCGCGGCGGCATTAGGTGTAGAGGGAAGCCTTTTCGTTCGCAGTATTGGCCAGCCAATGGATGAGCCCTACGAGGAGCCTGAAGTAGTTACAATCAAACATACTCAAGATGATGGTAACGGTGGTCTTACAGAAGACGAACGTTATTTGTCTTACTCGTATTACGGCAAGAGACCTGAGCTTTCCGTTTATGACAAAAATTCGACCTTAGAAAATGTTGATGCTGACGGTACACTTACTGCGAGTGGTGGACGCTCTGTAGTTTATGATAACACTCAAAACACGCTAACCGTGTATGTGCCCTCAGATTTTGGCTCGCCTTCATCTTCTTCAGTTAGGCTAGTTGGGACATCTAACAGCCAGAGCTTCAAAGATCATTTGAACGGACGCGAACTCAGGATATTCGAAAACATTCCCGTAGATGGTGAGAACGGTGACGACTATCAGATGCTTCGCATCGATACGTCTGGCCTGAATTTGCCAGAGTCTGGCTTTGAGCTCGACGGTTCTGGAATTTCGATTTTATATGAACCTTCCCAGGAACTTGAGGCCTTCTACGAAGGAGCATCCCCGACAGTGACTGGTGCCTTTGAAAACTTTAACTCGACCCGCATTGTTGTACGTGAAACTGGTGATGCAGCTAAACGGTCAGTGTCTGATCTTTCCTTGCAGGACGCTATCCGTTTTGAAGGGACGTTAATTGGAGATGTTAACACATCATTCGATGCGCTCGGCCTGACAAAAGCTGGTACGGAATATACAGCGTTGGAAGCCCAAAGCGCGGTAGACGCTGCCGAAATACACCAGTTCGCGACGTTGACGGTCTCAAGCTTTTCCGACACTAACAACGTGATTTCAGTAGGCACTAACGAGATAGTTGCAAATTTCCGCGGCGAAACTTTTTCTTCACTGGCAGCCGTTGCAACTCGTCTCAACGGGCTCGATGACACAACAGCTGCAGGCGTTTCCTTTTCAGTCATTGATGACGAGCTGGCAGTAACATCAGTTACGCCCAATCAGGATTTGGGGGTAATTTCGACAGCGACAATGACTTTTGGGACGGCTGCGGTTGCGGCAGACACCAGTGCAACAGCTGCGACGTTGACCATGGGAACACTGGTTGCCGCGGATGAGACAGGCAATACGCTGACTATGAAGGTGTCTATTGACGGCGGCGTAACCACAGAGGACGTGACCATTATTGGGGATGATTGGCAGACTAGCGGTGGTGGTACTGCGGCCATGGCTGCGGCGACTCAGGCTGGCCTTGATGATGCCTTCGGCGCCAACGTAGT